>NZ_JBYVMD010000060.1:0-29035 GCF_058145955.1 Pseudomonas sp. A39 | reverse complement strand
TCCAGCATCTCTTCAAAGGTGATCTTGTCCAGGCGCTGGGCCACGGACACCACACGCGGGTCGGTGGTGTAGACGCCATCCACATCGGTGTAGATCTGGCATTCATCGGCCTTGAGCGCCGCGGCCAGTGCCACGCCGGTGGTGTCCGAACCGCCACGCCCGAGGGTGGTGATGTTGCCCTGCTCATCCACACCCTGGAAGCCTGCTACAACTACCACGCGCCCGGCTTTCAGGTCAGTACGGATTTTCTGATCATCGATCTGCAGGATACGCGCCTTGGTATGCGCGCTGTCGGTCAGGATACGCACCTGGCTGCCAGTGTAGGACACCGCCGGCACACCACGCTTATTCAGCGCCATGGCCAGCAAGGCGATGGTCACCTGCTCGCCGGTGGACACGATCACATCCAGCTCACGCGGGAGCGGCTGTTGGTCGCCACTGATTGCCTTGGCCAGATCGATCAGGCGATTGGTCTCGCCGCTCATGGCCGACAGCACCACCACCAGGTCGTCGCCGGCATCGCGGAATTTCTTAACCTTGTCGGCCACCTGCTCGATTCTTTCGACGGAACCGACCGAGGTGCCTCCAAATTTCTGTACGATCAAAGCCATTTCTAAGCCGCCTCAGCCCGTAAAGGGGCGCCTAATATCCAATCAACCAGCACCGAGCAGCCCGTGACTAGACCACGGGCCGGTTAACAGTGCCTTAAATACCTGCTTCGACAAACGGCACGGTCAGGGCCAGGGCCGCGTCCAGGGCGCCAGCGTCTACACCACCGCCTTGCGCCATGTCCGGACGACCACCGCCCTTCCCGCCCACTGCCGCGGCGGCTTGCTTCATCAAATCACCGGCCTTGAGTTGGCCAGTCAGGTCCTTGGTTACACCGGCAACCAGAACGACCTTATCCTCATGGACACTGCCGAGCAGGATCACTGCGCGGCCGAGCTTGTTCTTCAACTGATCGACCAGGGCCAACAACGCCTTGCCATCCTGACCATCCAGGCGCGCAGCCAGGACTTTGACGTCCTTGACGTCCACGGCCGAAGCCGACAGATCGTCACCTGCAGCGCTGGCCGCCTTGGCTTGCAACTGCTCCAGCTGTTTCTCCAGGGCGCGGTTGCGCTCCAGCACAGCGGACAGCTTGTCGATCAGGTTGTCGCGGCTGCCCTTGACCAGGCTGGCCGCTTCCTTGAGTTGCTCTTCAGCTGCATTGAGGTAGGCCAGGGCCGCAGCACCGGTCACCGCCTCAATACGACGCACACCGGACGCGACGCCGCCTTCGCTGATGATTTTCAGCAGGGCGATGTCGCCGGTACGGTTGGCGTGAATACCACCACACAGCTCCACCGAGAAGTCGCCACCCATGCTCAGTACGCGAACATTGTCGCCGTACTTCTCGCCGAACAACGCCATGGCACCCTTGGCCTTGGCGGTCTCGATGTCGGTCTCTTCGGTTTCTACCGCAGTGTTCCTGCGAATCTCAGCGTTGACGATGTCTTCCAGGGCCTTGATCTGCTCAGGCTTGATCGCTTCAAAATGGCTGAAGTCAAAGCGCAGGCGCTGGCTGTCCACCAACGAACCTTTTTGCTGGACGTGCTCGCCCAGGACCTGGCGCAGTGCCGCGTGCAACAAGTGCGTGGCCGAGTGGTTCAGCGCCGTTGCATGGCGTACGTCGGCATCGACCTGGGTGTCCACCGGCGCACCGACCGTCAAGTTGCCCAACACCAACACACCGTGATGCAGGAAAGCACCGCCGGTCTTGGTGGTGTCGCGCACCTCAAAACGACCGGACGTCGAGCTCAGGAAACCGCAGTCGCCAATCTGGCCACCGGATTCGGCGTAGAACGGCGTCTGGTCCAGGACCACAACCGCCTCGTCGCCTTCACTCAACACGTCGACCGATTTGCCGTCTTTATAGAGGGCAACGATCTTGGCCGCGCCAACGGTAGCCTTGTAACCGGTGAACTCGGTGGGCACGTCGACCTTGACCAGGGTGTTGTAGTCCAGGCCAAAGGAACTGGCGGAACGCGCACGCACACGCTGGGCTTCCATCTCACGTTCAAAACCGGCCTCATCGATGGTCAACTCGCGTTCACGGGCGATGTCGGCGGTGAGGTCCATCGGGAACCCGTAGGTGTCATAGAGCTTGAACACGACATCGCCCGGCACAACGGTGCCTTTGAGCTCAGCCAAGTCCTGTTCCAGAATCTTCAAGCCGTGCTCCAAGGTCTTGGAGAACTGCTCCTCCTCAGCCTTGAGCACGCGCTCGATGTTGCCTTGCTGCTGCTTGAGTTCCGGGAAGGCTTCGCCCATCTCGGCAACCAGCGCGGCCACGATTTTGTAGAAGAAGCTGCCGGTGGCGCCCAGCTTGTTACCGTGGCGGCAGGCGCGACGGATGATACGACGCAGCACGTAGCCACGGCCTTCGTTGGACGGCAGTACACCGTCGGCAATCAGGAAGCCGCAGGAACGGATGTGGTCCGACACCACCTTGAGCGAAGACTGGCTTTCATTGGCACAGCCAATGGCCGCAGCCGAAGCGCTCAGCAGGTTGGTGAACAGGTCGATTTCGTAGTTGGAATGAACGTGCTGCATCACCGCACTGATTCGCTCCAGGCCCATGCCGGTATCCACCGACGGCGCCGGCAACGGATGCAACACGCCATCGGCGGTGCGGTTGAACTGCATGAACACGTTGTTCCAGATCTCGATGTAACGGTCGCCGTCTTCTTCCGGCGAGCCCGGTGGGCCACCCCAGATGTCGGCGCCGTGATCATAGAAAATCTCGGTGCAGGGGCCGCATGGGCCGGTATCACCCATGGTCCAGAAGTTATCGGAGGCGTAAGGCGCGCCCTTGTTGTCGCCGATGCGAATCATGCGCTCGACCGGCACACCGATTTGCTGGGTCCAGATGTCGTAGGCTTCGTCATCGGTGGCATAGACGGTGACCCAGAGTTTTTCCTTGGGCAGCTTCAACACGCCGGTGAGGAAGGTCCAGGCGAACGTAATCGCATCTTTCTTGAAATAGTCACCGAAGCTGAAGTTACCCAGCATTTCGAAGAAGGTGTGGTGGCGGGCGGTGTAGCCGACGTTTTCCAGGTCACTGTTCTTGCCGCCGGCACGCACGCACTTCTGGCTGCTGGTGGCACGGGTGTAGGCGCGCTTTTCCTGGCCCAGGAAGCAGTCCTTGAACTGGTTCATCCCCGCGTTAGTGAACAGCAGGGTAGGGTCATTGCCTGGGATCAAGGAGCTGGAGGCGACACGGGTGTGACCTTGCTCTTCGAAGAAGCGAAGGAAGGCTTCACGGATTTCTGCGCTTTTCATTAGGTTCTTCCACGGAGTCTGCGGCCAAAGGCCAGTGCGCAACATCATCAGACGAAGCGACGGCAAAGGGCCGCATTATATCGGCCCTTTGCCGGTGGTACAGCGTGTTTATGCGATAGAGAGGTTCAATTAGACGGTCTGCACGCTCATTTTGGCGAAAACTCGACAAATGCCTGCAGCACGCGCTCCATCTGCGCGCGGCTGACATCCATATGCGTGACCATGCGCAGCCGCGGCGCAACGCTCAGCTTGATCCCGCGCTCGGCGGCAAAGGCCTTCAGGGCATCGGCCCGGTCACCGATCTGCACGTAGACCATATTGGTCTGCACCGGCTCCACGCTGTACCCGGCCTCGCGCAGCGCATCCCCCAGCCACAGGGCATTGGCATGGTCATCGGCCAGGCGCTGTACCTGGTGATCCAGGGCATACAACCCCGCCGCCGCCAGGGAACCGGCCTGGCGCATACCGCCACCGACCATCTTGCGCAGGCGCCGGGCCTTGGCGATCAGCGCCGTGGAGCCGCACAGCACCGAGCCGATCGGCGCGCCGAGGCCTTTGGACAGGCACACCGACACCGAGTCAAAGTGCTGGGCAATCGCGCGCGCATCCACTCCCAGCTTGACCGCTGCGTTGTAGAGCCGCGCGCCGTCCAAGTGCAGGGCCAAGCCATGTTCACGGGTGAACGCGCGGGCGTTCGCCAGGTACTCCAGCGGCAACACCTTGCCTTGCATGGTGTTTTCCAACGCCAGCAGGCGGGTGCGGGCGAAGTGGAAATCGTCCGGCTTGATCGCAGCCAGCACCTGGTCCAGGTCCAGTGAGCCGTCCGCCTGCACGTCCAAGGGCTGGGGCTGGATCGAACCGAGCACCGCCGCCCCGCCCCCTTCGTATTTGTAGGTGTGCGCTTGTTGGCCGACGATGTATTCCTCGCCGCGCTCACAATGCGCCATCAACGCCAGCAGGTTGCTCATGGTGCCGGTGGGCACGAACAACGCCGCGGCAAACCCCAGGCGCTTGGCCAGCTCGGCTTCCAGGCGGTTGACGCTGGGGTCTTCGCCGTAGACGTCATCACCGCTGGCGGCAGTGGCCATCGCATCGAGCATGCCAGGGGTGGGTTGGGTCACGGTGTCGCTGCGCAGGTCAATCACGGACATGAATCAAGCCTCTGACGATTTGAATAAGTGCCTTATAAGCATGATTACTGCGGGCAAAGCCTGGGAATATCAAGCCCCCGCTGCATTGAATCGAATACCAACCAAACAAACCGATATAGCTTATCGATACGGCGGTCGTGCAGTTTTCGAAAAACCGTGTTAAAAACTCTCCGCCGCCAGGGTTCTGGCGGCAACGTTCTCAGGGCGGGGTGCAATTCCCCACCGGCGGTAATTGCACGCAATGTGCATAGCCCGCGAGCGCTTGGCGCCTCGAACTGCTCACGCGGTACGGCGGCAAGGTCAGCAGACCCGGTGTGATCCCGGGGCCGACGGTCATAGTCCGGATGAAGAGAGAACGGGATTGGCACCTAAGGGCCGCGCACCCCGTGTGCTTGCGTACCCTTAAATCCCATTCGATTCATAACGCCCTGTTTTTTTCTTAAACAGGAGTCAGAACATGCAACCCACCGCTATCGACAGCAAAAGCAAAAACCATCACGGCGAGCGCGTCGCGTTTATCCAGGCCTGCTGGCACAAGGATATTGTCGACCAATCGCGTAAGGGCTTCCTCGCCGAAATGATCGCCCAGGGCTACCAGGAATCGGACATCGATTTCTTCGAAGTCGGCGGCGCCTTTGAAATGCCCCTGCACGCCAAGCTGCTGGCCAAGACCGGCCGTTACGCCGGCATCGTTGCCGCCGCGCTGGTGGTTGACGGCGGTATCTACCGCCACGAATTCGTCGCCCAATCGGTGGTCAGCGGCCTGATGCAGGTGCAGTTGGAAACCGAAGTACCAGTGTTCTCGGTGTCGCTGACCCCGCACCACTTCCACGCCGGCAGCGAGCACACCACGTTCTTCTACGAACACTTCGTGCACAAGGGCCAGGAAGCTGCGCGTACCTGCGCCGACACCCTGCACAAAGTGCGGGCGATCCGTCGCAGCGAGCCGCGTGCGCTAGCCGTCTAAGCAACACAGCAAAACAAAATGTGGGAGGGGGCTTGCCCCCTCCCACATTTGGATCCGGTTAAGACTTGAGATCTAGGCCAGGCCGGCATCCGTCGTCGGCACAATCAATATCCCCGCCCGCAAACCATTCTTCACCTTCGGGTTAGGGAAGATGATGCGTGCACCCTCCTCCTCGATCACCCAGCGCGTCTTGGCCACATCTTCGGCCAGCAGATAACCCTTTTCCAACTCCGAAAAGTTTTCCACGTCAGCCGGCAAATGCAGCAGGAACGCATCACTGTGCTTGATGACTTCGCGCGACACGGCGAACAGTTTCAACCCGTCCAGGCTGTCAGTCTCAGGTTCGGTGCCTTCGATGATCTGCTTGAGGCGCAGCTCCAGGCGGGAAACATTCACGCTCTGGTTCTGCCCAAACGGCCGCGCCTTACCCAATTCCAGGGTGAAAGCCTCGGCCTCCAACTGTTCATAGGTAAACGCGGTGAAGGTGATCGAGGTCTTGTTCTGCAGCAGCACCGCTTGCATGCCTGCAGCGTTCAGGCGCGCCAGTTGGTGACGTGAATGCTGGCGACCTTCTTTCCACGGGTACAAGGCGAACTGCTCGATCTTCGAGCCACGAATGGCCGTGTGCAGGTCGTAATGCAGGCGCGAACGGCCCGGCAGGCTGAAGAAACTGCGAGCCAGTTGCTCCAGCTCGGCGGCGCGCATGGCTTCGGGGCCGATGTTTTTTTCATGCCGACCGTTGAACAGCCGGTTGACGTCCAGCTCGAGGTAGCGCTCGCCGCGGCGCATGGCCTCGGTGTTGCCGAACAGGAACAGGACACGGGAGCGGGGTTTAATCTCCCCACGGGCGATGCCATGCAACAGGCGGTCGAGCAGTTCGATCGGCGCGGTTTCATTGCCATGGATGCCGGACGACAGCAGCAGGTCGCTGCCGTTGTCGCGGGCCTCAGGTGGGCGCACTTCAAGCGCGCCCTCACTGAGCCAGCGCATCTGCACGCCGTCGACAGTCAGTTGAATTTTTTGCGCCGGTTCGCGACCGGCGAGGGTCAGTTCAAGCAGTTTGCCGAGGGCGAGCATAAGCAGCTTCCTTAGTGGTTGCAGCCAGGACCGTGGACGTGATCGTCGTCATCGCCTTCAACGTCGGCCGGTTCCATTTCCAGTTGCAGGCTCATCAGGTTGGTGGCCAGCGGGCGCATCAACAGGTTGGCGTACTCGGCGTCGCCCTCTTCCACGTCCACACCGATCAGCAATTGGCCACGGCCGTCGTGCTGGATCCAGATCTCCTTGCCCTGCCACACCACGGCGACGCGGGTGCAGGAGGTTTCCAGCTGGGTGCCGTCGGTGTCTTCAAGGATCAGTTTCAGGGTGTCGGTGGTCATAGAGTAGCTCTCAGCATAGGGCGTAAAAGAAGGTGGCGTTAATTGATCTGGAACGGATAAACCGAGCCCAGTTTAAGGATTTGCGTCAGTTCATCCAGTGCCGTCCGGCACTCAAGCAGCAATTGCGGGTCAGCCAGGTCGGTTTCACGCAGGCTGTCGCGGTAGTGCTTGTCGACCCATTGGGTCAGCGTGTCGTACAGCGGCGCCGTCATGATAACGCCTGGATTCACCGCCGCCAGTTCCGTTTCGTTCAACGCGACACGCAAGCGCAGGCATGCAGGGCCTCCGCCGTTCTGCATGCTTTGCTTGAGGTCGAACACCTTCACTTCGCGGATCAACCCACCGGACGCGGTCAGGCCTTGCAGGTACTGCCAGACGCGTTCATTGGCGCGGCACTCTTCCGGCACGATCAGCAGCATCGAGCCATCGGCGCGGCTCAGCAGCTGGCTGTTGAACAGGTAGGAACGCACCGCGTCCTCGACACTGACCTGGGCGCGGGGCACGCACACCGACTGGAAGTGGCCGCCCAGCTTGCCCAGCTTGCCGTGCAATTCGCCGAGCATCTGCTCGGTATTGAGGAACGCATCCTCGTGATAGAACAGCACTTCACCGTTGCCCACCGCGATCACATCATTGTGGAACACGCCGGCATCGATCACCGCCGGGTTCTGCTGGGCGTAGACCACGCCGTCGTCCTGCAAGCCGTGCAAGCGCGCGACCGCCTGGGACGCTTCGAGCGTCTGGCGCGCCGGGTACTTCTGGGGTGCCGGGTAACGGGTATCAAAGGCGCTGCGCCCGTACACAAAAAACTCCACGCCCGCCTCGCCATAATCGCGGCAGAAGCGTGTGTGGTTGGCCGCGCCCTCGTCACCGAACTGCGCCACCGCCGGCAACGCGGCGTGGTGGGCGAAGTGCTTCTGGTCGGCAAACATCGCCCCCAGCACGCGGCTGGTGGTCGGGTGTTCAATGCTGCGGTGGTACTTGCAGTTGAGGTTGGCGGCGGTGAAATGCACGCGGCCGTCAGCAGTGTCGGCACTCGGGCTGACGGTGGCGGCATTGGCCACCCACATGCTCGACGCCGAGCAGCTCGCGACCAGCAGCGGCATGGCGTGCTTGGCCGCCTGCTGGATGACTTGGGCGTCGGTGCCGCTGAAACCGAGGTTGCGCAAGGCGGCCACATCCGGACGCTCCTGGGGAGCCAACACACCTTGCACAAAGCCCATGTCCATCAGGGCTTTCATTTTCTGCAGGCCCTGCAACGCCGCTTCCTTCGGGTTGGAAGACTGCTGGCTGTTGCTCTGGGACGCGACGTTGCCGTAGGACAAACCGCCGTAGTTATGGGTCGGCCCCACTAGACCGTCAAAATTGACTTCATAGGATTTCATCGGCGAGGCTCCACGAACATCTGTATTTTTATAGGCATCAATAACAAAGCTTCTGTGGCGAGGGAGCTTGCTCCCGCTGGGCTGCGCAGCGGCCCCAAAATCTTAGGGCCGCTTCGTGCCCCAGCGGGAGCAAGCTCCCTCGCCACAGGGTTTCATTGCCCCCCTAAGACAAGCGCACGCCGGGGGTCAGCGTTGCCGGGACCACCAGGCTCGGGGTCTCCAACGAGGCCACCGGGTATGCGCAATAGTCCGCCGCGTAATAGGCACTGGCGCGATGGTTGCCCGACGCCCCTACCCCACCGAACGGCGCGGTACTGGCGGCGCCGGTCAGTTGTTTGTTCCAGTTGACGATACCGGCGCGGCTTTCCAGCCAGAACTGCTGGTAGCGCGCTTCGGAATCCGACAACAAGCCCGCGGCCAGGCCGTACTGGGTGTTGTTGGCCTCGGCAATCGCCGCTGCAAAATCCGCGTAGCGGATCACCTGCAACAGCGGGCCGAACAATTCTTCGTCTTCGCGCGCAGTCACGCCGGTCACGTCGATGATGCCTGGCGTCAGCAGCGCAGCCTGATCCTGTGGCTGGGTCATTTCCAGCAGCGCCACGGCGCCGTTGGCCAACATCAGTTCCTGGGCATCCATCAACGCCTTGGCAGCCGCCAGGGAAATCACCGAACCCATGAACGGCGCCGGTTGCTGGTCGAACGCACCGACTGCAATCGTCGCGCTGACTGCCACCAGGCGCGCCAGCAACGCATCGCCCCAGGCGCCTTCCGGCACCAGCAGGCGACGGGCACAGGTGCAACGTTGGCCGGCGGAGATAAACGCCGACTGAATAATGGTGTAGACCGCCGCATCCACGTCGGCCACTTCGTCGACCACCAGCGGGTTGTTGCCGCCCATTTCCAGGGCCAGGATCTTGTCCGGGCGCCCGGAGAATTGCTGGTGCAGGTGGTTACCGGTACGGCTCGAACCGGTAAAGAACAGCCCGTCAATGCCGGGGTTGGCCGCCAGGGCGATGCCGGTTTCCCGCGCGCCTTGCAGCAGGTTCAGCACACCCGCCGGCAGGCCGGCTTCGATCCAGCATTGCACGGTCAGCTCGGCGACTTTAGGGGTCAGCTCGCTCGGCTTGAACAGCACGGTATTACCCGCCAGCAAGGCCGGGACGATATGCCCGTTCGGCAAGTGCCCCGGGAAGTTGTAAGGCCCGAACACCGCCACCACACCGTGTGGCTTGTGGCGCAGTACAGCGGTGGCATCGCCCAGGGGGCCGCTCTTCTCGCCGGTACGCTCGCGGTAGCTCTGCACCGAGATCGCAATCTTGTTGGCCATGCTGGTGACTTCGGTGGCCGACTCCCAGAGCGGCTTGCCGGTTTCCTCGCCGATGCAACGGGCGATCTCATCGGCGCGGTTTTTCAGCGTGGCTGCGAAGGTCTCGAGCACACTGATACGCTCTTCCAGCGGGCGCCGGGCCCAGGCCGGGAATGCTTGGCGCGCGGCCTGCACGGCGGATTCAACCTGCTCGGCAGTCGCACCGTTGCCGGACCACAGCACGTGCTGGGTCACCGGGTTGCGCGACTCAAACAGTTCACCCTGGCCAGCCAGCCAGCTACCTGCGATATACAGCGAATTCATTGTTTCGACTCCCGAGCAGCGGACAACGGTACGGCGCGCACTTGATCACCCACCACCAGTTGCAGGCGCTTGGCGGTCAGCGGATCGACCACCAGCGTGCCTGCCGCCAGGCGGGCCGGTGCGGCGGTAATGCGGCAATCCTCGCGCTTGCGGTTATGGATCAGGAACGGCGTGGCGTCGTCCCCCGGCGTGCCGATGGCCAGTACCAGCGACTGGCTGTCGCGCACGGCGCGGATCTTGGTGGTTTCACACTCCACCGCGGGGCCGGCGTCGAAGATGTCGACGTAGCCCTGGTAGCTGAACCCTTCGCTCTTGAGCATGCTCAGCGCCGGTTCGGTGTCCGGGTGGACCTTGCCGATCACGTTGCGCGCATCCTCGGACAGGAAGCAGCTGTACAACGGAAACTTCGGCATCAGCTCGGCGATAAACGCTTTGTTGCCCACGCCGGTGAGGTAGTCGGCCTGGCTGAATTCCATCTTGAAAAAGTGCCGACCCAGGCTTTCCCAGAACGGCGAGCGCCCGGCGTCGTTGGACACGCCACGCATCTCGGCAATGATCTTGCTGCCGAACAACTGCGGGAACTCAGCGATAAATAGCAGGCGCGCCTTGGCCAGCATGCGGCCGTTGAGTCCGGTGCGGTAATCGGCGTGCAGGAACAACGAGCACAGCTCGGAATTGCCGGTGAGGTCGTTGGCCAGGAACAGCGTCGGAATCTCGCGATAGATGTTCAGCTCCTGGGAGGCGCTGACGGTCAGGCCGACCCGGAAGTTGTACCAGGGCTCACGCAAGCCAACGGCGCCGGCGATGGCAGAAATGCCCACCACGCGGCCTTCGTCATTTTCCAGCACGAACAGGTAGTCGGCATCGCCGCGCCCGGCGTCGCCGCGAAAGGTCTTTTCCGCCCAGCCCACGCGATGGGTCAGGCGCTCTTCGTTGGCCGGCAAGGTGGTGAGGCCGGTGCCGGTGCTGCGCGCCAGATCAATCAGGGCCGGTAAATCGCTGCTGCGTACGGGACGAACGATCATGCTATCTCCTCGAACGGGCCGCTGTGGTCAGCCACCCGCGAAACTCTCTTTTTAAACCGCTACCAGGCGCACGCTCGCGCCTTCGCCAACACCCAGGGCTTCGGCCGCTGCGAGGTCCAACGTCACCGGTTTACCCGGCGCGTAATCCAGCTCCAGCATCACCGCGCGGTAATCCTGCAACTGCGCGTTGCTCACCAGGTACTGGCGGCCGACACCCTTGACCATCTCACCAATCTTCACCGGCACCACGCGGCTCTGGGCGATGGAGCGAATGCCCGACACCCGCGCATGCAGCGTTGGGCCACCGTCGAAGATGTCGATGTAATGGTCGGTCTCGAAGCCTTCGCGCATCAGGATGTCGAAGGTGATCTGCGCACGCGGGTGCACCTGGCCCATGGCTTCCTGGGCTTCGTCCGGCAGCAGTGGCACGTAGATCGGGTAGTGCGGCATCAGCTCGGCGAGGAACGTACGGCTTTTCAATCCGCACAGGCGCTCGGCGGCGGCGTAGTTGAGGTCGAAGAAGTTGCGACCGATGGCGTCCCAGAACGGCGAATCACCGTTCTCGTCGCTGTAGCCGACGATCTCGGTCACCACCGAGTCGGCAAAGCGCTCGGGGTGGCTGGCGACGAACAGCAGGCGGCCACGGGAGTTGAGTTCCGACCACGGCGAACCGACCAGCGCAGGCTTCACGTAGAAACTGGTGAGCAGGCTGTTGCCGGTCAGGTCGTGGCACTGGGAAAGCACGTGGATCTTGTTGTGGATCTTCAGCTCGCGGGAGGCGTGCACGAAGGTTTCGTTACGGAAGCTGTAGAACGGCTCCGAGTAACCGGCCGAGGCGACGATGGCCGAGCAGCCGGCGAGCTTGCCGGTCTCGGTGTCTTCGAGCACAAAGAAGTAGCTCTCTTCACCGTTGAAACTCACCTCGGCCGCGAAGGAGGCTTCGCTGGCGGCGATTTTATCGCTCAGGCGCTCCACATCGTCCGGCAAGGAGGTGACACCAATCGGGCTGTCCGCAGCCAGACGCTGTACCTCGCCCAGATCAGCCATTTGCGCGGGGCGCATCACCAGCATGGTGTCACTCCTTAACTCGAAAAACTCACAGGAAAAAATACCGGACAGGTCCTGATTCAACACAGGTCCAAATGTGGGAACCGGCTTTTGTGGCGAGGGAGCTTGCTCCCGCTGGGCTGCGTAGCGGCCCCAAAGATATTGGGAGCGCTTCGCACTCCAGCGGGAGCAAGCTCCCTCGCCACAAAAAGCAGCTCCCACATTTGACTCGGTCCGGCCTACAGAATTTTGCTCGACGCCTGATCGCCAGGCGCCGAACGGTCCATCAGGCTTGTGTCAACGACTTCACGGCACGCTCAAAACGGTCCAGGCCCTCGTTGATGTCCGCCTCTTCCACCACCAGGCTTGGGGCAAAACGCACCACGTCCGGGCCGGCTTGCAGGATCATCAGGTTTTCTTTCTCGGCCGCGTTGAACACGTCCTTGGCCTTGCCTTTGAAGGCATCGCTCAGCACGCAACCGATCAGCAGGCCCATGCCACGGACTTCGGTGAAAATGCCGTATTGCTTGCCGATCTGCTCCAGGCGCGCCTTGAACAGGTCGTGCTTGGCGTTGACGCCGGCCAGCACCTCGGGGGTGTTGATCACGTCGATCACCGCCTCGGCGACCGCGCACGCCAGCGGGTTGCCGCCGTAGGTGGTGCCGTGGGTGCCGACCACCAGGTGCTTGGCCAGCGCCTCAGTGGTGAGCATCGCCGCAATCGGGAAACCGCCGCCCAGGCTCTTGGCGCTGCTGAGGATGTCCGGCACCACGCCGTAATGCTGGTAGGCGAACAGGTGGCCGCTGCGGCCCATGCCCGTTTGCACTTCGTCGAACACCAGCAGTGCGTTGTTCGCGTCGCACAGCTCACGCGCGCCTTGCAGGTAGGCCAATTCGGCCGGCAGTACGCCGCCTTCGCCCTGGATCGGCTCCAGCACCACGGCGCAGGTCTTGTCCGACACGGCGGCTTTCAGCGCGTCGAGGTCGTTATAAGGGACGTGGGTGATGCCCGTGATTTTAGGCCCGAAACCGTCGGAGTACTTCGACTGGCCACCGACGTTGACGGTGAACAGGGTACGGCCGTGGAAGCTGTTCAGCGCGGCAATGATCTCGTACTTCTCAGTGCCGAAACGGTCGAACGCCACGCGACGGGCCAGCTTGAAGGCGGCCTCGTTGGCTTCGGCGCCGGAGTTGCAGAAGAACACGCGCTCGGCAAAGGTGGCGTCGATCAGCTTATGCGCCAGGCGCAAGGCCGGCTCATTGGTGAACACGTTCGACACGTGCCACAGCTTGTTGGCCTGTTCGGTCAGCGCACCGACCAGCGCCGGGTGGGCGTGACCCAATACGTTGACCGCGATGCCGCCGGCAAAGTCGATCAGCTCTCGACCCGCCTGGTCCCATACGCGCGAACCTGCGCCACGCACGGGGATGAAGGCGGCAGGTGCGTAGTTGGGAACCATCACCTGGTCGAAATCGGCACGTTGCACCGGGGCTTGCTCAACGGACATCGGAGTCTCCTGAAGAGGAACGCCTGCCTGGAACTGGCGGGCGATGCAGGGATTGTAAGGACAGTTTTCAGAGCGGCCTTGCCGCCAAGCGACAACTTCTTATAGCGCCAACCCCCGTTTTACGCGGGTTTACGCCAATGCGACAAATAGCGTCGCAATGGCGCAGTTTAAACGTTCCACGCCGTCTTAGGCAGCGGGAATGCCGGCAGGTTATTTATCTACCGCCGAGTGCAGGCGCCGGATTGCTTTGCTGACAGCCTTCTTGATCATGCAAAGGACCGCGCTCGTGACCCCATCCTCCATCACCCTCCACACCCCGCCCTTGAACGCCTACACCGACGTGCATGAGGAAACCCTCAAACAGTCGATACCCGCCTGGGTCATCAACGCCTCGCCAGCCAAGCGTGCGGCCCTCAGCCGTGGGCAAGCCGCCATTGCCGACTGGTACAAAACCGCAACCCCCAGGGAACATGACACCCTCAAAGCCCTCGTCGGGGCGGCCTGGGTCGCGCAAAACCAGGTGGATCAGGCGATGAACAACCTGCTGTCACCCGCCGATTTTGGCGCTCCACTGCTGCAACAGTTACTCAAGCAGCGCTTCGGCATGGACCTCGATGTACGGGCTACCTACCTGCGGTTTTACGTGCCCCAGACTGTCCCGTGGTTTCCTATCCGCACCGGCGCAGCCCGGACCTGGACCGTCTCCCTGCTGGACGCCGCCTTGCATAACTTCGAAGCGGGTGAAGCCTTTGAAGCCCAGTCGGGCTTCATCACGCAGCCGCGCCACGATGGCCAGTTCGAGCCTTTGCCCACGCTTGACGCACGCATCAGCGTGGCCCAGTTCACCGCCCTGTGCCGCGAACTCGATATAGGCGGTCGGTACCAACACTACCTGGATCAATTCTTCGATGCCCGGAACGCGGTGGCCGTGACCCGACTGCGACTCAAGCTCGACACCACCCACAAAGCGGACCTGGCCGTTGCCCTGCAAATAGCCTGGATGAAAAAAGACCTGCTCGACGACCAGTCCTTCGTGCTGTTGCAACGCCTGCTCAGCCCACAAAGTGGCGGTAAACCCGGCGCGCCCCTGCAGTGTTACGACCTGAGCATCATGTCGAGCACACTGACCGGCATCGTGCTGTTTTCGCAGAGCCTGGGCAGCCGTCACGACGTTCCGATGATCGCCTACATCCCGGACGACCCCTACGCGCCGCTCAAACAATACCCCTCCCCCGCCGCCTTCATGAAGGCCTTGGGAAACAACTTGCGCACCGTCGAGTATCAACAGTTTTTCAGCCGTTTCATCCACCACGACGAGCGCGGGGAGTTTTTCGCCGACCTCAATCACCGACTGTCCCTCGTCACCTGGCACCCACACACACGGGGCGACCCGCTGCCGACGTGGCGCGACACGCCCATCGACAACCCTCATCTGACATTCGGTGGCCATGTCATCCAAGGCGACCTATTCCAGCACCTGTACCTGCAAAAGCTCAACAAGGTGTACCGGGACGCGAAAGCCCTCGCCGTGTCCACCGCCAGCGTCGATCAGAAGGTGCGCTGGGAGCGCTGGAGCGTCTTTCAGAAAATTGCTTCGACGCTGCTGCAAATCGCCGCCTTTATTGCTGCGCCCTTTATTCCGCCGATTGGCCTGGTGATGCTCGGCTATACCGCCTACCAGATGCTCGATGAAGCCTTCGAGTGGATTATCGACTGGGCCGAAGGCGAGGTCAGCGAAGCCTTCAGGCATTTGCTGTCGTTCGTCGAACAAGGGATACAACTGGGGCTGTTCATTGCAGGTGCGCCTTTGGCCACTGGCGCCTTGCGCAAGCTGCTACCGCCCGAGGCCTGGGCGTTTTTCGAGCGTCTCAAGCCCGTGATATTGCCAGATGGCCAGGCGCGCCTGTGGAAACCCGACCTCTCACCCTATGCCCACGACCTCACGCTGGCCAAGCACTCCTACCCCAACGTGCAGGGCCTGCACCCCTATAACGGCATAAAGGTACTGCCCCATGCCAAGGGCATGCTGGTGGTACAAAGCGACCCGATCACCGAGCAGCCTTACCTGCAACATCCGTCCCGGCCCAACGCGTACCGCCCGCCCTTGACCACCAACGGCAAGGGTGCCTGGCTGACCGAGTTGGACCGCCCCCTGAGTTGGGACAGCCAGACCCTTATGCAACGCCTGGGCCCGCACACCCAGGGTTTGACCCACGAACAATTGGCCAATGTACGCCGCATCAGCGCCACCGAAGAAGGCGCGCTACGCAAGATGTACGCCACCGGCCATCCCCCGCCCGCGCTCCTGCTCGACACCCTGGAACGTTTCAAGATCGACCAGGGCTTGCAAGACTTCATACGGCAAATGAGCAGCGATGACCCGCAGGTCTATGGGCATGCCGACATCCAGACACAACTGCAACTGCTCACTAACCTGGACCAGTGGCCCAAGACCGCGATCCTGCGTTTTGTCGATGCCCAAGGTCAACGCCTGTGGGAGTTTGCCGGGGATAAACAGGCCCGCGTCATCCTGATCCAAGAAGCCCAACTGCAAAACGGGGACCTGTTGCACACCCTGCTCGACGCCCTTGATGAGCCGCAGCAAAAGGCACTGCTGGGCGAATACTTCGGTGACCCGACCCTGTCCACGCGAGCGCGCGCCGCCAACCTGCGTAAAAAGCTGGCCGGCCTGGCCCGATCACACCGCACGGAACTCTTCGAGTCACGCTACCTGCTCCTTGACCGCCCTGCGGACGCGCGACAAAAAGTGCTGGTCGACGCCACCCCCGGACTGCCTGCCAGCGCCGCCGAGGCCATACTGCACAGCGCAAACAGCGAGGAACTGCAACAACTCGACCAAGGCACGCTGGCGCCACGCCTGGCGGAACTGGCCAAAACGCTGCAGGAGCAAGCCCATCTCAATCACACCTACGAAGGCCTGTTCCTCGACGCCGTCGACGACCTCGACACCCACCGGCTGGCCCTGCACTCCCTCGAAAGACTGCCGGGGTGGACAGGCACCGTGCGCATGGAGATCCGCCGACCGGCACCGGCCTCTACGCTCATCGACGCGATTGGCACACCGGCAGCGCCCACCCTTAGAACCCTGATTCGCGAACCTGATGGGCGTTACACCCCACACGACAGCGAAGGCCCGCTGTTTGGGCAGACGGATCTGTACACCGCCATGCTCCAGGCCCTTCCCGACAGTGAACGCGATGCCCTGAGCCTGCGAATCGGTCAAGCCCCCCAACTGAAGCAGGCACTGGCTGCCCACGCACTGGAGCGTGCACCGCTGAAAAAACTGATCATCGCCCACCCCGCGCCACCACCCCGCGACACCCGCACGCATCTGCGCCTGCTGGGCATGGACGGCTATCGTGCGGCGCCCGGGGAGTCGAGCGCCGGCCCGAGCCACCGGCCTTCCCTGGAAGAACAGGCACAACAGCTCTTCCCTGCGCGCACCGCCGAACAAATCAGCCAACTGATTCACAACTTGCAAACCCACCCCGGTGGGGCTCAACCGCGACTCACTGCGCTGAAGCAGGAATATCAACAGCTGGGCCGAGACCTGGACACCTGGGTGGTCAACACCCCCCGGCTATACCCCGGTACCGAGGTGCGCATCAGCCGTTCGGAGTACGGAAACAACAAACAAAATCGACACCTTTGGGCACAAGAGCTCAGACGCTGCTGGCGCCAGGAAACCGAAGTCGACCCGTATTTCGACGTGCCCGAGCGAAACGGCCAGGTACTGAGTCTGCTCCACCCCGTCTCCGGCGAACTACCGTCGCTACGGGTGCGCTTCGATCACATTTCCAAACTGGAGATCACCGGCCGTGGCGAGGCATTGGATGTTGATACGTTTCTACAGCTGTTCCCCAGGCTTCGTCATCTGAGCCTGAGGAAGATCCGACTCCACAGCCTCCCTGGGACGATCGGTACATTGGGGCATCTAAATGCGTTGATCCTCAGCGAATGCAACATCACCCTGACACCCATCAGCCACATCACGTTGACCACCCTCAGCCGGCTCCGGGCCCTGGACCTGTACAACAACCCCTTGGGCCTTATTCCCAACATCGAAAACCTGCCTGAGCTACGCGACCTGGACCTGTCCTCCACAGGCATCACGGCGCTACCCACGGGACTTTTGAGCCGCCCTCAACTGGAACTGGCCGTGCTATCCGACAACCAGATCAGTGAACTGCCGGCGGCTTTTTTCGAGCTGCCCGGCGATACCCGCAAGGAGTTCGACCTTTCCAACAATCCACTTTCCCTGCAGACCCTGGAGCACGTCAAAGCCTACTTCCTGAGGACCGGCCGCCACTGGGACATTGATGCGCCCAGCGAGGAGGTCGAGCAGGTCAATACGCTGTTCCCGAGCTTCAGCACAGACGAGGTCAACCGCCTGATTTTCGGCTTACCCGGAAGCCTGGAAACCGGCCGAGTCGAACTGGCCCGCCTGCATCAGCAATACCAAGGCTTGAATAGCGACCTGAACCGCTGGGTCAGCAGTGCGGCATCCCCCGAGGAAAAAGCCCGGCGCCTGGCCTTCCAGCACTCGCTCCAGGCGTGCTGGCGACGGGAAACCCCGCTGGACAACAACAGCCCTCAAGCCATTCCTACCTACACGCTTGAGCATCTACAGCCGATTGAAGGTGAGTTCCCGCCGCTGGACAGCGTATTCAGCCACGTATCCGCGCTGCGGCTGCAAGGCGAAGACGGTCCGTTCCCTTTACACTCAGCCCCGTTTTTAAGGGGTTTCCCGACACTCAATCACTTGTCGATTGGGCATTACACAATGGGCGATATTCCTGGCCCGCTGCTCGAACTGCCGCAGCTCACGTCTTTAAGCCTGCGCTACTGCGCACTGACCTTGTCTGCCGACAGCGCGGCCTCACTTGTCACCCTGGACGCCCTGGACTTACTCGACCTCAGCCACAACCCACTGGAATGGGTGCCGGAATTCGGCCGCTTACCACGGCTGTCCCGCCTCAACCTTGAACATACCGGCCTCACTCAAATTCCCGACAGCTTGCTGACACCGGTAGCGCGCACGCAGATCAACTTGAGCGGTAACCGGATCACCCAGATTCCCGACGCGGTATTCAAGCTACGCCCCGAGGTGACCGGCGCCTTCGATCTGTCCCGTAACCCCCTGACAAACCAGGCACTGGCGCAGGTCAAACGCTATTGCCAACGAACCGGCGAACACCTGAAAGCCGACCCTCCTACCGCACTGAGCGAGCGGATCAAGGCCCTGTATCCCACGTTTACCGACAACGAAGCCAATCGCTTTTTCTTTGAATTACCCGGCGACCTGGAAGCAGCGGCGCCGGCGATTGAAGGCCTTGAGCGCGAATTCCACCAACTGATGACCGACCTGCAGCAATGGGCCCTGGATATCCCCACACGGCACCCCATCCTGGACGTTCCGCTGGACGCTGTGATGCGGGCTCAGGAGCAATTCAACCGCCTGGCCTTCAAGGCACTGCTGGAAGAGGCGTGGCGCAGGGAGACCGAACTGGACGAAACCAACGGCGCCATCACCCACAGAATAGTGTTCGAGAGTCCATTGATGGGGGCGTTGCCGGAACTGTCCGCACGCTTCGACCATGTTTCGCTGCTGGAACTGGGAGGCGAAGGCGCCACCACAAACGTCGACGGGCTCCTACAGCGCTTCCTGCAACTCGACACCCTGATCCTGTCCAAACTCGGCTTGGGCGCTGTTCCCCAGCGGGTATTCGATATGCACAGGCTGACCAGCCTGACCCTGGCGGAGTCCAACATTCGACTGACGGCTGCCAGCGCCGATGCACTGTCAGGCATGAGCACCCTCAGGTACCTTGATTTGAGCGAAAACCCGCTGAGTATCACGCCGGACGTCAGTCAGCTCAACCAACTGGATTCGCTGTACCTGCAGGACACCCAGATCAGCGAAATCCCCCGCGGCCTGTTTGAATTGCGCGAACTGGGCGTGCTGGACTTGAGCGACAACCTGATCACCGAGATACCGGCAGACATCATCGACCTGGCGCCACGGCTCAACGGCGCGTCCGACCTGAGCGGTAACCCGCTGTCGGTGCAAAGCCTGGAGCATCTGCGCCAGTGCTATTTACTCACCGGTAACGACTTCGGCATCAGAGAGGCCACCCAGGATGCCGCCGGCAACCCGTTGGTGCGACCGGACGCCACTGAACCCATGGAGGAATAATCAGCCGCGCTCGGAGGGTACCGACGACAACTCGAATGGGCTGCTGCTGCGTCGCTGGTTGCGGTCTTCGCGAGGGGTGGCGCCGAAGAAGTTGCGGTAGGCGCTGGAGAAGTGCGGCCCCGAGGAGAAACCGCACGACAGGCCGATCTGGATGATCGACTTGCTGGTTTGCATGAGCATCTGGCGCGCTTTGTTCAGGCGCAATTCCAGGTAGTACTGGCTGGGGACACGGTTGAGGTACTGCTTGAAGATGCGCTCGAGTTGTCGTCGCGACACGCACACGTGCTGGGCGATTTCGTCGGTGGTCAGCGGCTCCTCGATATTCGCTTCCATCAGCAACACCGCCTGGGTCAGTTTCGGATGGCTGGAGCCCAGGCGGTTTTGCAGAGGGATACGCTGGCGCTCGCCGCCTTCGCGGATGCGCTCCACCACCAACTCTTCGGACACCGCACCGGCCAGTTCGGCGCCGTGGTCACGGGCGAGTACCGCCAACAGCAGGTCGAGTACCGACATGCCACCGCAGGCGGTCAGGCGGTCTCGGTCCCAGTCGAACAGATGGCTGGTGGCGATGACCTTGGGGAAGCGTTCGGCGAAATCGTCCTGCCAGCGCCAGTGCACGGCGGCACGGTAGCCGTCGAGCAAACCGAGTTGGGCCAGCGGGTAGACACCGGCCGACAGGCCGCCGATCACGCACCCGGCGCGCACCAATTGCTTGAGCGCAGTGCTCAGTTGTGACGCGATCACGGTCGGCGGTTCGTCCGCCAGCAGGAACAGTTTCTGGAAGCCCTCAAGCTTGCCGGCCCACGGCACGCCCGGCAGTTGCCAGTCGCCTTCGGCGGGCGGTTCGGCCTGCAGGAACGAGAGTTCATACACCACATCCGGATGCACCCGCTGAGCAACGCGCAAGGCCTCCTCAGCCAGCGCAAGCGTCAGTGCTTTTGTGCTGGGCCAAATCAGGAAACCAATTTTGTGGGCGGTCATGGAGTGCTATCCGAAGCCTGTAACAGTAATGAAGACAAGGGCCAATGCTAGCCCGTAAACCAACACAAATCTCAAAAACAATGAAGATCAATGTGGGAGGGGGCTTGCCCCCTCCCACACAGAGCCAACCCCACAAGCAGGAATTATTTCAAGCTGCCGGACAGGAACTGCTGCAACCGCTCGGACTGCGGGTTCACCAGTACTTCACGCGGGTTGCCACGCTCTTCGACGATGCCTTTGTGCAAAAACACCAACTGGTTCGACACTTCACGGGCAAAGCCCATTTCGTGGGTCACCACCACCATGGTGCGGCCTTCCTGGGCCAGGTCCTGCATCACCTTGAGCACTTCGCCGACCAGCTCCGGGTCGAGGGCCGAGGTGGGTTCGTCGAACAGCATCACCTCCGGCTCCATCGCCAGGGCACGGGCAATCGCCACGCGCTGCTGCTCGCCGCCGGACATGTGGCCGGGGAACGCATCCTTACGATGGCCCACGCCGACTTTGGCCAGGTAGTGCTCGGCCTTTTCACGCGCGTCTTTCTTCGACATGCCCAGCACGTGCACCGGCGCTTCCATCACGTTTTCAAGCGCGGTCATGTGCGACCACAGGTTGAAATGCTGGAACACCATGGACAGGCGCGAACGCATGCGCTGCAGTTGCTTAGGGTCGGCGGCCTTCATGGCGCCGTCCTTGTTGGCCACCAGCTTCAGCTCTTCATTGTTGAGCAGGATCTTGCCGGCGTGGGGTTGCTCCAGCAGGTTGATGCAGCGCAAAAAGGTACTTTTGCCCGAACCACTGGAACCGATGATGCTGATCACATCACCGGCCGCGGCGGCCAGGGACACACCTTTGAGCACTTCATGACTGCCATAGCGTTTATGCAGGTCTTGGACTTCAAGTTTGTACATGCGGTCGGTTCTCACAAAAACAGGTGGTCAGTCGTTGAGCAAGCGCCCGTGACGCAGCGCTTCGCGCCCCGCCACCTTGGCCAGCCAGAAACCCGCTTGGGCATAACGTAGCCGTTCAACGGCAAACAACACCCCCGAGGTGCCCGCGCAAATCGTGCTGACGCGGTCTTCCAAGGGGTCAATCACTTCAAAAATCGGCTCGCCTTTTTCGACCACATCACCGGCTTTACGCAGGTAACTGATCACCCCGGCGTGGGGCGCGAATAGCAGTTCGGTGCCTTCAAACGGCAGGCCTTCACAGGGTTCGAGCTGCGGCGCGGGCCATTCCCCCTTGATCAAGCCCTGCTCGGCGAGGAACGCGAGGATGCCTTCGGCATGGAAGATCGCTTCATCGCGTCCGGTGTCGGCTTGGCCGCCCAGCTCCAGCGTCGTCGCCAGGCAGGCCAGCGGGATCTGCGCCCCAGGGAACGCCTGGGATAAACGCAGCCATGGCAGCGAACAGGCCTCATCGAACGAACTGCCGCCGGAGTCTTCCGCCAACAGGCCGACTCTCACATTCAAGTACGCCGACAGCGAGCGCCACTGCGGCCAGTGCTGCGGCAGCGCGTACATGTGCAGCGCGGCTTCGGCGTCGCAATGCAGGTCGAGCACCACATCGGCGGTGCACGCGTGGCGGAGCAGGATGCGCTGCATGCCCTGCAACTGGCTGCTCGGCTCTGGCAATGCGCTGAGCACATCGTTCATGGCCTGGCGGATCATGCGCACGTTGGCGTGGGGATCATCGCCCAGCTTGCCCTTGAGCAGCTCAGTGACCGGCTCGCTCAACTCAACAAAATCGCGGTTGAAGTTCTTGCCGCTGCCCACTTCGAAACGACCCTGGTGGCTGCCTTGCAGCAACTGGCCCAGGCCCATCGGGTTGGCCACCGGCACCAGCTCGATCACGCCGTTGAGGGCGCCTTGCTGTTCAAGTTCGGTGAGACGCTTTTTCAGCTCCCAGGCGGCGCGCATGCCGGGCAATTCATCGGCGTGCAAGCTGGCCTGGATATAGGCCTTGCGCTCGCCCTTGCCGAAACGGAACACGCTCAGCTGGCGCTCGCAGCCCAGGTGGCCCCAGGGCAACAGGTGATCGATACGTTCCATATCAGTGCTTCCGTGGAGCCAGGTAGCTCAGCCAGCGGCGCTCGGCCAACTTGAACAGGCGCACCAGGATGAAGGTCAGGCACAGGTAGAACACACCGGCGGTGATATAGGCCTCAAACGGCAGGTAGAACTGCGCGTTCACCGTGCGTGCGGCACCGGTGATGTCGATCAGGGTGACGATGGACGCCAGGCTGGTGGTCTGCAGCATCATGATCACTTCGTTGCTGTACTGCGGCAGCGCACGGCGCAGGGCCGACGGCAGCAGGATGCGGCGGTACAGCTTGTAGCGCGACATGCCCATGGCCTTGGCCGCTTCGATCTCGCCGTTCGGCGTGGCCTTGAGGCTGCCGGCAATGATCTCGGCGGTGTAGGCGCTGGTGTTGATCGCAAAGGCCAGGCACGCGCAGAAGGTCGCGCTGGACAGCAGCGGCCACAGGACGCTTTCGCGCACCGCTTCGAATTGGGCCAGGCCGTAGTAGATCAAAAACAGCTGCACCAGCATCGGCGTGCCGCGAATCACATAGGTGTAGAGCCAGGCCGCACCGTTGACGATCGGCTGCTTGGACACGCGCATCAAGCCCAGGGGCAAGGCGGCGAGCAGGCCGAAGAACAGCGAGATGGCGAGCAGTTTCAGGGTGGTCAGCAGGCCGCCAAGGTACAGCGGCATGGCCTCCCAGATGACGTTGTAGTCGAAGATCATAGATCAGCCGCCCTTACGCCTACCGAGTAGCGCTTCTCAAGAGAACGCAGGGCCAACAATGACACGCTGGTGATCACCAGGTACATCGCCGCCACTGCGAGGAAGAAGGTAAAAGGCTCGCGGGTGGCATCTGCCGCCTGCTTGGCCTTGAACATCATGTCTTGCAGGCCCACCACCGAAATCAGCGCGGTGGCCTTGGTGAGAACCAGCCAGTTGTTGGTAAACCCAGGGATCGCCAGCCGGATCATCTGCGGCACCATCACCCGGAAAAACACCTGGAAACTGCTCATGCCATACGCAAGGCCGGCTTCGGCCTGACCCTTGGGAATGGCCATGAAGGCGCCGCGGAAGGTTTCCGACAGGTAGGCGCCGAAGATGAAACCCAGGGTGCCGATACCGGCGGCCAAGGGGTTCAAGTCGATATAGTCGTCGTAGCCGAGCATCGGCGCGACGCGGTTGAGCAGGTCCTGACCGCCGTAGAAAATCAGCAGGATCAGCACCAGGTCCGGGATCCCGCGGATCACCGTGGAGTACAAGTCACCCAGCCAGGCCAACCAGCGCACCGGCGACAGGCGTAACGCGACCCCGATCAGACCCAGAACAATGGCCAAGGCCATGGACGACAAGGCGAGCTGAAGCGTCAACCATGCGCCATCGAGGATGACGGCCCCGTAGCCTTTCAACATGATTCAGGTCCTCGAAAAGGGGGATGAAAAAATGGCGCAAACCGCAGGAATTCTGTTGCTTGCGCCATTTTGGACAGACCGTTGCGACGATTTACTTAGGGTCAGCGCCGTAAATATCGAAGTCGAAGTACTTGTCCTGGATTTTCTTGTACTCACCATTGGCACGGATCGCGGCAATGGCTGCGTTGATGCGGTCCAGGTTTTCCTTGTCGCCTTTACGTACAGCGATGCCGATGCCGTCGCCGAAGTACTTGGGGTCGGTGAACTGTGGGCCCACGAACGCGTAACCTTTACCGGCTGGGGTTTTCAGGAAGCCGTCTTGCAGCAGGGTAGCGTCAGCCACGGTGCCGTCGAGGCGACCGGCTTCCACGTCCAGGTAGATTTCGTTCTGCGAGCTGTAAGGCACAACCGTGGCGCCTTTAGGGGCCAGGACTTCCTTGGCGAAACGATCGTGGATCGAACCGCGTTGCACGCCGATTTTCTTGCCCTTCAATTCATCCAGGCTGTCGCTGACGGTGGTGCCTTCCTTCATCACCAGTTGCGCTGGGCTCAGGTAATAGCGGTTGGTGAAGTCCACGGACTTCTTACGGTCTTCGGTGATGGACATGGACGACAGGATCGCGTCGATCTTGCGCACTTTCAGCGCCGGGATCAGGCCGTCGAACTCTTGTTCGACCCAGGTGCACTTCACGTCCATCTGCTTGCACAGGGCGTTGCCGATGTCGTAGTCAAAACCGACGATGCTGCCATCGGGCGCTTTGGAAGCAAACGGAGGGTAAGCCGCTTCGATACCTATTTTCAGAGGCTTGCCTTCAGCGAAAGCCTGCATGGACAGCACGGACAGCGCCAGGGCGCCCAACAGCACGAGTTTCTTCATCTTGGGACTCCATCGGTATAGGGCAAAACAGCAGTATGAGCCATGGCCCACGATGCGACGTAAGGGAAACCGAATTGCGCTGCTGCGTCCTACACCAGTTACACACCGGAGACGACGAGCGAGTGATCGGCATTCTAACGACAGGCCGGAAGCCGATATTTCCTCAATGCGACAACAATTTACAGAAGCACCGAGAAAGCGGTTCCAACTCATTGACAGCCTCTGGATTTTATGCAGAGACAAAAGACATTAAACCTGTAGACGCTGCAAATTGCGGGCCTATTATTCGCAAACCCTTCTAGCACGGCAAGTGTGGCGTTTAATCTTATTTCTGGGGGTGTCTGGAACGCGGTTTTTCGGGGCATGGGCGTAGCACATTGCCTCATGTCTGGGCGCGAGGTTACACATTCAGGGCTGGCGGTAACATTCAGAAACGCCCTACACGAAAAACCGATATTTATTTGACTGGCGCAGATCCCATGTGGGAGGGGGCTTGCCCCCGATAGCGGTGGACCAGCGCCAAATATGGCCACTGACACACTGCCATCGGGGGCAAGCCCCCTCCCACATTTGATCTCCATTGGTTTCAAGATCCCACAAAAAAGCCCCACCCGACTCACGCCGGATGGGGCTTGGTCCCACTAACCCGCGTTACGCGACGTTCATGGTCTTGTGCGTCTCAATCAAATGCGCCACCACGCCCGGATCCGCCAGGGTGGAGATATCCCCCAACCCGTCATACTCGGCCGTGGCAATCTTGCGCAGAATCCGCCGCATGATTTTCCCCGAGCGCGTCTTCGGCAAGCCCGGCGCCCACTGGATCACGTCCGGCGAAGCAATCGGCCCGATCTCCTTGCGCACCCAGTTTTTCAACTCCAGGCGCAGCGCTTCGTTCGGCTCTTCGCCATTTTTGAGCGTGACATACACATAGATGCCCTGCCCTTTGATGTCGTGCGGCACACCGACGACGGCCGCTTCGGCAACTTTCGGGTGCGCAACCATCGCGCTTTCAATCTCGGCGGTGCCCATGCGGTGGCCGGACACGTTCAACACGTCGTCCACACGCCCGGTGATCCAGTAGTAACCGTCCTCGTCACGCCGCGCACCGTCACCGGTGAAGTACATGCCACGGAACGTCTTGAAGTAGGTGTCGACGAAGCGGTCATGGTCGCCAAACAGCGTACGCGCCTGGCCTGGCCACGAATCGAGGATCACCAGGTTACCTTCGGCGGCGCCTTCGATCAGGTTGCCGAGGTTGTCCACCAGCGCCGGTACCACGCCGAAGAACGGGCGTGCCGCCGAACCCGGTTTGAGCGCATGCGCGCCCGGCAATGGGCTCATCATGTTGCCGCCGGTTTCGGTCTGCCACCAGGTGTCGACGATCGGGCAACGGGATTGGCCGACGTTCTTGTAGTACCAGTCCCACGCCTCTGGGTTAATCGGCTCCCCCACCGAACCGAGCAAACGCAGGCTGCTGCCATCGGCGCCTTCAACAGCGGCGGTGCCGGAAGCCATCATCGCGCGGATCGCGGTCGGGGCGGTGTAGAGAATATTGACCTTGTGCTTGTCGACGATCTTCGCCACCCGCGTGATATCCGGGTAGTTCGGCACGCCTTCGAACAGCAAGGTGGTCGCGCCATTGGCCAGCGGGCCGTAGACAATATAAGTATGGCCGGTGACCCAGCCGACGTCGGCGGTGCACCAGTAGATTTCGCCTGGGCGGTAGTCGAACACACGCTCATGGGTCAGGGCCGCATACAACAGGTAGCCGCCGGTGGTGTGCTGCACGCCCTTGGGCTTGCCGGTGGAGCCAGAGGTGTAGAGGATGAACAGCGCTTCTTCGGCGCCCATCTCTTTGGGCGCACACACGGTGCCCGCCACTTTCATCAGGTCTTCGTACCAGATGTCGCGATGCTGGTTCCACTTGATCTGGCCATTGGTGCGCTTGCACACGATGACCTTCTGGATGCTGCTGGTTTCCGGGTTGGTCAGGGCGTCGTCGACGTTGGCCTTCAGTGGAATTTTCTTACCGGCGCGGATGCCTTCGTCTGCAGTGATCACCACCTTCGACTTACAGTCGATGATGCGACCGGCCAGGGCCTCCGGCGAGAAACCGCCAAACACCACCGAGTGAATCGCACCGATGCGGGTACAGGCCAGCATGGCGACCACGGCTTCGGGGATCATCGGCATATAGATCGTCACCACGTCGCCGCGGTGCACATCCTGGCCACGCAGGGCGTTGGCGAACTTGCAGACCTCTTCATGCAGCTCGCGGTAGGTGATGGTGCGGCTCTCGGCAGGGTCATCGCCCTCCCAGATGATCGCCACCTGGTCGCCACGCTCGGCGAGGTGACGGTCCAGGCAGTTGTAGGAAACGTTCAAGGTGCCATCGGCAAACCACTTGATGTCGACATGGTGATCGTCGAAAGAAGTCTGCTTCACCGTGGTGAAAGGCTTGATCCAGTCGAGGCGCTTGGCTTGCTCGCGCCAGAAGCCATCGGGGTTGACCACCGACTGCTGGTACATGGCCTTGTAGGTTGCCTCGTCGGTCAGCGTGTTGGCTGCTACTTCGGGGCGAACGGGGTACAGGGAAGCCGCACTCATCTTTCTTACCTCGGTGACATAGTTGTTGTTGTATGGCCCTGTTGTAGCCGGGGCTGGCCTATAGAACCATTCGACGATGGTAGTAACAAGCCCCTACAAATTGCCCTGATATCCCCTCCTGCGCCTCTAGCCCGCGGCCTGCGGCGCTTCGCAGCATTGTGAAAAAAGCTTTACCACAGGATTGTTACAAAAACCGCCAACAGTGTTTATCAAAAGCACGGGTATATGAATATAACCTGAGAGCCTAAAATCACTTCCGCCAACACGGCACTTTAGTTAAATACAGCAGTGATTAACAACGTAACAGCCCCCACGAAGGCAACGTTAATCCGAACTTCCCAACTCTTAAGTTACACACGTGGCCTCACAAGGGTCCCGTGACCCCTTTCGCCCTGAAGAAGGTAAATAGAGAAATGAAAGCTTTAGTAGTTATGGCCCTCAGCAGCCTGTGCGCCACCGCCGCCCTGGCCGACGAAGCCCCGACTGACGTAGCTGGTCGCAACACCCCGATCGTTGAGGACTACACTTACAGCACCCATCTGGACGTAGCAAAAGTACTGTCCATGAGCAACATTCCGGAAGTGTGCGAAGTTGTACCGGTAAAGATGGAATACGAAGACTCACAAGGTCAGCGTCATATTCTTAATTACCATGTGATGGGCAATGGTTGCTCTAACGGGTAATAACTTGGTTATTTAGATTCAACTCGGATCTTGGTCGCCGCAAGAAATCGATCTTGCGGCCAAGAACCGACCCCAAGCCCGACACCGCCCAAATGTGGGAGGGGGCTTGCCCCCGATAGCAATAGCCGCCACACCCACCCTATAAAGCCTGACTCACCACTCCTCTCCCCGCCCTACAAAAAACATCCCGCCGCCCGTCAAAAAATTCCAACCGCAGCAAAGCCTTATAAACCCGCACTCTGGCCGAAAAACACGCCATTCTGGCCCGTCTCCGTGACCATCCGCCTCAACACAAACCGGTTTTTTTCCCCTACAATGCGCGGGTAAATCGGGCCTGCAATATCCCTTTACACAGGGATGAAGAGCCAGACCTGAGGCCTCCGCTGGAGCAAGCACCTACCGCTCCGCCCCTCAAGCCTCACGCAGAGCACCCGTTACCCTATTGCGTTTAATGCCTGCGCTAGCTGCTGCAACAAACGATTCCTTAAGATCCACCGCGGCCCTGGGGCCGTGTGAACACCCAACCATCCGGTTTCACACGGGCACCTTGAGCCCTCACGCAGGAGACGACACGTCATGCTGAGCTGGGACGAATTCGACAAAGAAGAAGACGGCGAAGTAGCCACCAAAGGCGCCAACGCCGGCCACGCCACCGAAGCCAACATGGACCGCCTCGACGGTGCCGGCGCTGCCGCCGCCATCGAAGCCCGCGCCGTCACCGCCAGTGACTCCGCCGCCATCGTGCGCGCCAAGGCCGCCCTCGACAAACTCGACGTCGCCGAAGGCCTCGCCGAACTCGAAGGCTCCGCCGCCCGCGTCGC
>NZ_JBYVMD010000006.1:0-225985 GCF_058145955.1 Pseudomonas sp. A39 | reverse complement strand
ATACAAGGACTCGCCCATGAAAGCGTTCGGCAAAATCCTGGGTCTGGTACTTCTCGGGCTGTTGCTGATCATTGTGGCTCTGGGTTTTGCCCTGACCCATCTCTTCGATCCCAACGACTATAAAGACGAGATTCGCCAGATTGCCCGCGACAAGGCCCACATCGAGCTGACGCTCAATGGCGATATCGGCTGGAGCCTGTTCCCGTGGCTCGGCCTTGAACTGCACGAAGCCAGCGTGGCAACCCTGACCGCGCCGACCCAACCGTTCGCCGACCTGCAAATGCTCGGCCTCTCGGTGCGCGTACTGCCGTTGCTGCGCCGCGAAGTGCAGATGAGCGACGTGCGTGTCGAAGGCCTGAACCTGCGCCTCAACCGTGACAAGCAAGGTCATGGCAACTGGGAAGACATCGGCAAGAACGTGACTGAGGCGAGCGTCGGCAGCCCTGGCTCGGTTGAGCAGCCTGTCGAATCCGAACCGGAAAAGCCGGCAAAACCCATCCGCCTGGACATCGACAGCCTGACCATCAACAACGCCCGCGTTGAATACAACGATGAGCAGACCGGCAAACAGTTCAGCGCCGAAAGCATTCAACTGAGCGCCGGTGCGGTGCACGAAGGCGCCAGCATCCCGGTGAAACTCACCGCCTTCTTCGGCAGCAACCAGCCGGTGATGCGCGTCAAGACCGAGCTCAACGGCAACCTGCGGATCCAGCGGGCACTCAAGCGCTATCAGCTCGAAGACATGAAGATCACCGGCGAAGCCACGGGCGAGCCGCTGCAGGGCAAGACCGTGACGTTCTCCACCCAGGGCCAGCTGCTGGTGGACCAGGCGGCCAATATCGCCGAATGGACCAACATGAAGCTGTCGGCCAACCAACTGCGCGCGTTGGGCGAACTGAAGGTCAACGACCTGGACAAGACTCCGCAGCTCAGCGGCGCCCTGTCGATCGCCCAGTTTGACCTGGCCAAGTTCCTCGACAGCGTCGGCCACCCATTGCCGCCGATGGCCGACGGCAGCCTGAGCAAGGTCGAGCTGGTCAGCCGCCTCAAGGGCACGCCGACCAGCGTGGCCCTGGAAGACCTGAACCTGAAACTCGACGGCAGCACCTTCACCGGTCGCGTCGCCGTGGAGGATTTCGCCAAGCAATCCCTGCGCGTTCAGCTCAAGGGCGACACCTTCAACGCCGACAACTACCTGCCGGCCAAGTCTGAATCGGCCAAGGGTGCGGCGGCCGCACGCCAGGCCGAAGTACAGAACAGCGAAGCCGGGGCCATGGCCGCCGGCGGCACCACGCCGCTGCCCGACGCTCCGACCAAAGGCGCCTGGAGCACCGACAAACTATTGCCATTGACCCGCCTGCGCACGCTGGACGTGGACGCCGACCTTGCGTTCGGCCAACTGACCCTGAGCAAGTTGCCGATCCAGAATGCGGTGCTCAAAGCCTCCGGCCTTGATGGCCAGCTCAAGCTCGACACCTTGAGTGGCGGTCTCTACAACGGTAGCTTCCAGGCCAACGGCAACCTTGATGTGCGCCAGGACATTCCCGTGCTGGCGCTGCAGAGCCGGATCAAGCAAGTACCGGTCGAACGCATCCTGCAAGCCCAGGGGCAAACCCCGCCGGTAAAGGGCCAGATCACCCTCGACAGCAACCTCACGGGCCGTGGCAACAGCCAGAAAGCCTTGATCGACAGCCTCAACGGCACCGCCAGTTTTGTGATCAACAACGGTGTGCTGCTCAATGCCAACCTTGAGCAGCAACTGTGCACCGGCATCGCCTTGCTCAACCGCAAGACCTTGAGCAGCACGCCGCAAGGCAAGGACACGCCGTTCCAGGAGCTGAAGGGCAACCTGACCTTCCGCAACGGGGTCGCCAGCAACCCCGACCTGAAAGTGCGCATCCCAGGCCTGACCGTCAACGGTAATGGCGACGTCGACCTGCGTGTTTTGGGCATGGATTACCGCGTCGGCATCATCGTCGAAGGCGACCAGCGTGAAACGCCGGACCCCGCCTGCCAGGTCGGCGCCAACTTCCAGGGCATCGAAGTGCCGCTGCGCTGCCGTGGCCCGCTGGAACTGGGCGCCAAGGCGTGCCGCCTGGACAAGGACGGCTTGACCCAGGTCGCCATCAAGGCGGCCGGCAACAAGCTCAGCGACAAGCTGGAAGAGAAGCTCGACAAGGTGAACCCGCAACTTAAAGACGCTTTGAAGGGCCTGTTCAAGCGATGAGAAACGAGCAGTTTTCAGAGGCCGTACTCGATTGGTACGACCGCCACGGCCGCCATGACCTGCCCTGGCAACAGGGCATCACGCCTTATCGGGTGTGGGTCTCGGAGATCATGCTGCAGCAGACCCAGGTGAGCACCGTGCTCAATTACTTCGACCGATTCATGGCCTCGCTGCCGACGGTCGAAGCCCTGGCCGCCGCGCCGGAAGACGAAGTGCTGCACCTGTGGACCGGCCTGGGTTACTACACCCGGGCGCGCAACCTGCAAAAGACCGCGAAGATTGTCGTGGCCGAGTACGGTGGTGAGTTTCCCAGGGACGTCGAAAAGCTGACCGAACTGCCGGGCATCGGCCTGTCCACCGCCGGCGCGATCGCCAGCCTGAGCATGGGACTGCGTGCGCCGATCCTCGACGGCAACGTCAAACGCGTACTGGCACGTTTTACCGCACAAGAGGGCTACCCCGGCGAACCCAAGGTGGCCAAGCAGCTGTGGGCCACCGCAGAACGCTTCACGCCGCATGATCGCGTCAATGCCTACACCCAAGCAATGATGGACATGGGCGCCACCCTCTGCACCCGCAGCAAACCCAGCTGCCTACTGTGCCCGCTGGAAAAAGGCTGCGAAGCCCACATGCTCGGCCTGGAGACACGCTACCCGATCCCCAAGCCGCGCAAGACCATCCCGCAGAAGCGCACGCTGATGCCGCTGCTGGCCAATGCCGAGGGCGCGATCCTGCTTTACCGTCGCCCTTCCACGGGCCTGTGGGGCGGCCTGTGGAGTTTGCCCGAGCTGGACGACCTGCAAGACCTCGAACACCTGGCCAACCAGCACGCGCTGGAACTGGGCAAGCCACAGGAACTGCCGGGGCTGATCCACACCTTCAGCCACTTCCAGCTCGCCATCGAACCCTGGCTGGTCCAGGTCGAGGAATCCGCCCATCACGTGGCCGAGGCCGACTGGCTCTGGTATAACCTCGCCACCCCGCCGCGCCTGGGCCTTGCCGCCCCGGTGAAAAAACTGCTGAAGCGCGCGGCCGACGTATTGAACGCAGGAGTTTCGTCATGACCCGCACCATTATCTGCCGCAAGTACAAAGAAGAATTGCCAGGCCTGGAACGCCCTCCGTATCCGGGCGCCAAGGGCCAGGACATTTTCGATCACGTCTCCGCTAAAGCCTGGGGCGACTGGCTGAAACACCAGACCCTGCTCATCAACGAAAAACGCCTGAACATGATGAACGCCGAAGATCGTAAATACCTGGCGGGCGAGATGGACAAGTTCTTTTCCGGCGAGGAATACGCCAAGGCCGACGGCTACGTGCCGCCTGCTCAATAATTGATCAAAAACCAGGGTCGGCACGTAAGCGACGGTAATAATTAAATATTTTTTGAAAACTTGCTTGACGACCCCCTGAAAAACCCGTTTAATGCGCCCCGTTGCCCAGATAGCTCAGTCGGTAGAGCAGGGGATTGAAAATCCCCGTGTCGGCGGTTCGATTCCGTCTCTGGGCACCACCTTCAGCTTTCAGGTGGTGTGAACATCACGTGAAAGCATTCAAGAAGCCCGCCCAGTGCGGGCTTTTTGTTGTCTGCAGAAAAGTCGAGCCCACGCGTTACGAACCTATTCGTAATTAAGACCCAAGCCACTCCTAAGAACGCTCTGCATATCACGTCTGGGTTCAGGTGACCCTTATGGAGTGATATGATTCCGCCGCTAGGAAATTTCCTACGCTCGCCTCCTACCTCGGCGACTGATTGGCATCACCACGATCAGAGCTCGGCGATACAAACACGAAATGCAGGCAAGGAAAGCAAGCATAGCGCCACAAATGCTATGTCGGGCATGCAACTCCCCCCACTGGACACCTGCATACCTCGTGATAACACCCACCATTGTTACCTTGGATTCATTTCGCTGGCACAGCTCTATTTGGCCAGCCATTAGGGAAGAGCTCTTTTGACCGCCTTTTCGCCCCTCCCCTTAGTGGTCGATCTCGATGGCACGCTGCTACGTTCCGATTTGCTTCTGGAAACTGGCATGGCCTACGTACGACTTCAGCCATTAAAACTGTTCAAACCCTTCGGGTGGCTGGTCAAGGGCAAAGCAACCCTGAAGGAAGGGCTGGCCTGCGCAACAAATATGGATATCAGCGTATTGCCCTATGACCCCGAGGTCATTGCGCTGATCAAGCGTGAACGTAGCAGTGGGCGACGAATCGTGTTGGCCACTGCCAGTCATTACACCCTGGCCGAACGCATTGCCGAGCACTTGCAACTGTTTGACCAAGTGTTGGCCTCTGACGGTGAACGAAACCTGTCCTCCCATCGCAAGCGCGACTTATTGGTCGAACATTACGGCGAGCAGGGTTTCGACTACGTAGGCAACTCCAATGACGACCTTTCGGTTTGGTCCAAAGCTCGCAAGGCCTACGTTATCAATCCAGAAAGCGGCGTAGAGCGTCGCGCAAAAGCCCAGGGTAATGTCGAACAAGTCATTCACTCAAATCCCGGGGGAGTTAAAGACTGGCTGAAAGCTTTACGCCTGCACCAATGGATGAAAAATCTATTGATCTTTGTTCCGCTGCTGGCAGCCCACCAGCTCACCAATTTCATGCTGCTCTGGCAGGGTGTACTTGCGTTTATGCTGTTTGGGTTATGCGCCTCCAGCGTCTATCTGCTTAACGATCTACTGGATCTAGCCGACGATCGCCACCACGCAACCAAGCGCAAGCGCCCATTTGCATCCGGACGCTTATCGATAAAATCGGGGCTGGTGACCTTCCCGCTGTTACTGATTGGTGCATTTTCCGGCGCCGCACTGTTGCTGCCCTGGCAGTTCGCTGCAACACTCTTGGCCTACTACGTCTTAACTCTTGCCTATTCGTTGTCGCTGAAACGGCACATGGCAATTGACGTTATAGCCTTGGCTAACCTGTACACCATTCGCCTGATAGCTGGCGCGGCAGCATTCAGCCTCGCCCTGACCTTCTGGATGCTGGCGTTCTCCATGTTCATGTTCCTTAGCCTGGCACTGGTCAAGCGCTATGCAGAGCTGCATGAAGCGCGACACAAGGGGCGCACCGGAAAAACGCGAGGACGCGGTTATTACCCTTCGGATCTTGAAATGATTTCATCGCTGGGCGCCGCCTCCGGATACCTCGCAGTGATGGTGCTGGCACTGTATATCCATGACCAGTCAGACAGCGGGCTATATGCTCACCCACAACTGATCTGGATATCCTGCCCCTTGCTGTTGTTCTGGATAACACGAGTGTGGATGCTCACTCACCGCGGACAAATGCATGATGATCCGGTTGTTTTTGCAATTAGGGATCGTGTCAGTCTGATCGTCGGTACGCTTTTCGGTCTCGTATTCTGGATTGCAGCATGAGCGCCCCCCTGTACTCCTGGGGACGGTACCCCGACGCACCACAAACCGCGCACTCCTGCCACTGGCAAAGCGAACTCCCGAGCCTGCTCACAGAGCTGGCCAACACTCATGGCAGCACCCTGCCTTACGGCAACGGGCGCAGCTATGGCGATAGCTGCCTTGCCGCGAGCAGCCAAGCACTGCATATGCGTAGCCTGGACCGCTTTATTCATGTCGATTGGCAGCGGGGGATCGTACAAGCTGAAGCCGGGGTAACACTGGCGGAAATTCTCACCCTTGCGATTCCCCATGGTTGGTTCCTCTCTGTCACGCCCGGCACTCAGTTCGTCACCCTGGGCGGAGCTATTGCCAACGATGTACACGGCAAAAATCACCATGTGCGCGGAACCTTCGGCAATCATGTTCGGTGCTTTGGCTTGATACGTCAGGGTCAAGGCATGCTGAACTGCTCTCCTGATGAAAATCCCGATCTATACGCCGCAACCATCGGCGGCCTGGGCCTGACCGGAATAATCGCGTGGTCAGAAATCCAGCTGATGCCCATCCGTAGCAGCCAGATCGATAGCAGCGTGGTGCGCTTTAGCAACCTGGCGGAGTTCTTCACCCTATCCGCTGAACTGGACCATCAACATGAGTACAGTGTCGCCTGGATAGACTGCCTGGCCAAAGGTGTGAATGCCGGACGCGGCGTGTTCATCGTCGGTGATCACGCGCCGTACGGTTCACTGGAGGTGGATGCCCGCGCCAAGCGCGAAGTCCCGCTGACGCCCCCGATCTCCCTGATCAACAACCTGTCCCTACGTGCTTTCAATGAGGCCTATTGGCGCAGCCATCCCCTCCAGCACACGTTCAAGCGCAGCAGTTACGACACCTTTTTTTATCCATTGGATGGCCTTCTGCACTGGAATCGAATCTACGGCCGCAAAGGATTTCAACAATACCAATGCGTGATTCCTGATGCCGCCGCCGAAGCGGCAACCAAGGAGCTTCTGAGGGTCATCGCCGAGTCAGGCCAGGGTTCGTTTCTCGCCGTGCTTAAACGTTGCGGGAACATTGCCTCACCCGGCCTAATGTCGTTCCCGCTGCCTGGCACCTCACTGGCTTTAGACTTCCCACAGAAGGCCAGCCTTGCAGCACTGTTCGTTCGCCTGGACGACATAGTCCGCAAGGCTGGTGGCCGGCTCTACCCCGCCAAGGATGCCCACATGAGTGGCGTCGATTTCCGCCAGGCCTACCCAGCGTGGGAAAAGCTTGAAGCCCTGCGCGATCCCACTTTGATGTCCTGCTTTTGGAAACGAGTTATCACATGAAACGAGTTTTGATCGTTGGTGCAACCTCCGCTATTGCCACAGCCTGTGCACGCCTCTGGGCGGAGCAAGGCGCCGAGTTTTTCCTGGTAGCCCGCAATAGCGAAAAGCTTGAACAGACACGCAGCGATCTACTGGCGCGCGGAGCCAAAGTGGTTACTTCCTACACCATGGATGTCACTGATTTCTCTGGCCATGCTGAGATGGTGGAGCAGTGTCGTGCGGCCTTGCAGCAGATCGACATTGCTCTGATCGCCCATGGGACACTGCCGAATCAGCGGGCCTGCGAACAAGACGTCGAAACAGCCCTCAGCGAGTTCGCAATCAACGGCACTTCGGTCATCAGCCTCCTCACGCTGCTGGCGAAACAATTCGAGACCCAGCATTGCGGGACACTTGCAGTGATCTCCTCGGTTGCCGGCGACCGTGGGCGCCCTTCCAATTATCTGTATGGCACAGCCAAGGCGGCGGTATCGACTTTCTGTGAGGGCCTGCGTGCTCGCCTGTATAAGGTTGGTGTACACGTGATCGATATCAAACCAGGCTTTGTAGATACTCCCATGACCCAAGGCCTGCCACTGCCCGCCCAACTGGTCGTCAAGCCCGAGCAGATAGCAAAGCGCATCGTCAAGGGCATCGAAAACAAAACGAACGTCCTGTATACCCCAGGCTTCTGGAAAGCAATCATGCTGATAATAAAGCTGGTTCCACAGTTCGTATTCAAAAAAACCAATCTGTAATTTACTGATTCAACAGCCACCTTAACAACCAGTCTTTTCCTCTTCAGGCGGGCTTTCGACAGGGCAGCATTTTAAACATGAATCATCCAAAAAAAATCAACTCAACCTTGTTTTTTATATTCATATTAGCGTTCACTTTCCTTTGCTTTTTTTATTATGACGATCTCTGGTCTGCGTTAGGGGTCCAAATAGTCAAACCTATCTTTAATGACTCCCGAGTCATCACTGCTGGCGCAGAGTCTTACTACCAAGGGTTCGATCCCTTGGTCAGTAATCCGATGATGTGGTCGAAAAATCCGATGAACTATCCAAGGATCTGGCACACTCTTTTTTACTTTGGCCTCAACCAAAGCCATACAATATTGATCGGCTATTTAATGCTGGCCTGTTATTTGGTGGCCGTTTTCCTTCTACTAAAGGTGAGTCGAAATACTCTTACCCATTTCCTGATTACCTGCTGTGCGCTCTCACCTGCAGCTATGCTGGGTGTCGAAAGAGGAAATATTGACTTATTAATTTTCCTGATGGTCACGGTCGCTGCTGTTTATGTAAATAAACGACCACTGCTCACCGCAATAATTCTGATTGCTTCAACTGTCTTGAAGATATTTCCTCTTTTCTGCCTGCCTATCATTGTCATGGCATCAACAAAAAAGAACCTGATCAGAATTTTTGTCATCTCGACACTTGCCTGCCTGGCGTACTTTGCTTTCACTTATCAGGACTTGATCCTGATAAGCAACTCCACACCCCGAGCCGGGGACATCTCCTACGGTAGAAGCGTTTTCGCAAACCGCATGAAGGGTAATATTCCGGCAGAGTTCTCAATCTATGTTGATATCGTCATCAACACGTTATTCCTGGTCGCAACAGCGTGCGCATATTTCATCAGTAAAAAACTGCTGCTGAGCAACTCAGAAGAACTCAACGCCTTGGAAGGCAAAGGTTTTTTTCTTGCTGGCGCACTCATTTATATCGGAACCTTTTTTATCGGGAACAACTGGGACTACCGGTTAATCTTCCTGATGCTGACGGTTCCGACACTCGTCTCCTCATTAAAATTATTCTCAAGCAGCACCGCTCGCCTCTGCACAAAGATCTTTATTACGGCGCTACTACTATCATTCTGGTATCTCTTTTTTGCGAGATACCTGAATGACTATACACAGGCGCGGATCGCCCTTTATTGCTTTGACGAGTCCGTAGATTGGATCATTTATATTTTGTGCCTTTCTTTCGTCTTTAAATTCCTGAGCCTTGGTTTTAAAAAATGAACTTGAACAGTAAAATCGTACTGCCAGGCGGGGCAGGTTTAGTGGGCCAGAATCTAATAGCCAGGCTGATAGCGAAGGGCTACACTCATATAGTAGTGCTTGATAAACATCGGGCAAATCTTGCTACGCTTAAAAAAATCCAGCCAACGATCAACGCTATCTACGCCGACTTGGCGGTGGCGGGCGACTGGCAACAGCACTTCTCCGGCGCCGACGCGGTTGTCATGCTTCAAGCCCAGATTGGCGGAAACGATTTTCAGGAATTTGTGCGTAACAACATAGATTCCACGCGGCTCATTCTTGAGCAGATAAAAATCAATAACATCCCACATCTCGTACACATCAGCTCTTCAGTCGTCGTGTCGGTGGCCGATGACTTTTACACACAAACCAAGAAAACGCAGGAGGAGATGGTACTAGAGAGCGGTATCCCCTGCCCGATACTGCGCCCTACGTTGATGTTTGGGTGGTTTGACCGAAAGCATCTTGGCTGGCTGTCTCGTTTCATGAAAAAGGTCCCCGTATTCCCCATACCCGGCCACGGGCGTTATATGAGACAACCTTTATATGTCGGGGATTTCTGCACTATTATAATCAGCTGCCTGGAGTCGCCTTCAGCCACCGGAATATTTAATATCTCGGGGCACGAAAAAGTTGACTATATTGATATCATTCGCGAAATCAAGCGAGCTACAAAAGTCAATACAATCATCGCGCGCATTCCCTATACACTTTTTTATGGGTTGCTTTGGGTCTGGGGGCTCTTTGATAAAAACCCTCCCTTTACCACGCAGCAGCTCGCGGCATTAAGTGCAAAAGACGAATTTGAAATTATCGATTGGCCGACACTATTCAATGTTTCTTATACTCCATTCTCTCAAGCTGTGGACGAAACATTCAATCATCCGATTTATAGCAAGGTAGAACTGGAGTTTTGAGCATGGGACAACGCATTGCCGTACTAGGCGCAGGCCCCATGGGCCTTGCTGTGGCCTACCAACTGGCAAAGGATGGGCATACGCCAATTTTGTTTGAGGCGGACGATCGTGTCGGCGGGATGACGGCATGTTTTGACTTCGGCGGCTTGGAAATCGAACGTTACTACCACTTTCATTGCACTTCAGACCACGCGTTTCTGGCAATGTTGGATGAGCTGGGTATTGCCGGAAAAATGCGCTGGGTCGAAACCAAAATGGGTTATTGGTACCAAAATCGTCTACAGCCTTGGGGCAACCCCGTTGCCTTACTGAAGTTTCGCGGCCTCGGATTGATCGCCAAGATTCGTTATGGTCTACACGCGTTCCTGTGTACGAAACGAAGCGACTGGACTCCATTGGATAACGTTGAAGCATCAGGATGGATTCGTCGCTGGGTCGGCGAGGAAGCTTGGGAAGTCTTGTGGCGTCGCCTGTTTGACTACAAATTCTACAACTATGCAAGCGGACTGTCGGCCGCATGGATATGGAGTCGAATTCGTCGGATTGGCCGCTCTCGATACAGTCTGTTCCGAGAAAAGCTGGGCTACCTCGAGGGCGGCTCAACTACGCTGTTACAAGCCATGAAAGCGGAAATCGAGTCGCTTGGCGGCGAGGTCCGCCTGGGTGCAAAGGTCGATTGCGTACACATTAGCGATGGCCAGGTTAATAGCGTTGAAATCGCTGGAGTACAGCACGCCTTCGATAAGGTGATAAGCACCATTCCGCTACCCTATGTGCCGCAGATCATGCCCGGTCTACCCATCGAGATACACGAAAAATTCCGCGCACTCAAAAATATCGCCGTCGTTTGTGTAATTGTAAAGTTGCGCAAGGCACTCACCGAAAACTTCTGGCTGAACACAAATGATCCAGAAATGGATATTCCAGGGCTGGTCGAGTACTCAAACCTCCGCCCACTGGATCAACCTATAATCTATGTTCCGTTCTACATGCCTGGCGAACACCAAAAGTTTTCTGATCCAGACGAAGTTTTTATTGCAAAGGTTCGTCAATACCTACGAAAAATCAACCCAACACTCACGGCTGACGATTTTATTGACATTCGTGCGAGCCGTTATCGTCATGCACAACCCATATGCGATCCGGGTTACTTGGAACATCTACCCCCGGCAGCATTGCCGGTTCGAGGGCTATGGGTTGCAGACACCTCCTACTACTATCCTGAAGACCGGGGAATCTCCGAAAGTATTGGTTTCGGTAGACAATTGGCCAAGGATGCTAGCGCGTGCTAAGCGAATTTAGATCAAAGCAATTCTTGATGTTTTTATTGGTTGGCGGCTTTGCCGCAGGCGTAAACTTTGGCTCGCGAATCCTTTATAGCTATTGGATAAGCTTTTCAGCATCCGTCGTAGCGGCCTACATAACAGGGATGATAACGGCCTTCCTGCTGTCCCGGCTATTTGTCTTCACGCAAAGCACCCAGGCAGTTCGACACTCCATTATGTATTTCATACTGGTCAACGTGGTTGCGATTATACAGACTTTAGCTATTAGCCTTTTCCTTGCCTATTCCGTATTACCTGCATTAGGCGTCACACACTTCGTCAAAGAGATATCTCACGCCGTGGGTGTCATCGTCCCCGTGTTCACCAGTTATCTTGGCCATAAGCACTGGTCATTCAAGTAATGACTGACATAGCCTGCCAATGAAACACATAAAACCCGCTTGATGCGGGTTTTTTGATACCCGTGTTTTATAGAATCGATCAAAGATAACCGTGGATCGCCAATCACCCCCGATCCCACATCAACGTAAACACCGCCACCCGCTCCTGATCGGAAATCTGAAACCCCCGCGCCTCGACCCGATCAATCCAACCCTGCGCCGACAGCCTCTCCCCAAAGCGCACCAATCGCCCGTAGCGCTTGAAGACAGCCCTCAACACGTTGATCATCGCCGGGTAGCTGCAGCCACCGTCGAAGCAAATGCTCAACCGGCCAAATCGGGAGCGGCCGATCACGTGGCCACCGTCAGGCCGCTTAACGTCCTTTTTCGTCATATCCATGATGCTTCCAGTACGACAACGCGAAAAAACAGCACAACTGAATGACCAGTCGGTCACTCAGCTGGCCGAACATACAGCAAGTGGCTGATTCATTTCAGCAAAAACACCATCAGCGGGTTGTCGTTCAACCGCCCTTCAAAGCTTGGAGCCAGATGCTCCAGAGGCGTTCCGTACAGCAGCTCAGTTTCCTTACGCGCCACTATCACCCAGGCCGGTCGGGGCAAGTCCCCCAGTTGCTCAAGCGCTTTACTGCCGATAAATACCGGTTGCTCGTCGTGATCCAGGTTCATCATGTAGCGCACCGCCCAAGTGTCCCGACCCAGGTTGATAAACACCAGCGGACCCGGCTGCTCGGCACGCAGCGCCTCTACCTGGCCAACAAACTGCCGGGTATCGAATTGCAGATCCTTGGCCGGCTCCACCACCGCCACCAACAGCAGCCATTGCGCCGCCAATGCAATCAGGCTGAGCCAAACCAAACGGCCAATCCGACGCCAGGCGACCAGCGCCGCCACTTGCAGCACCACCAGCACGCCGATCAGCAACGGCAACGAAACGTTTGGCCAATAGCCATGCTTCTGCCAGGCATGCCGACAGACAAAGACCACCACCACGCACAACGCCGGCAGCGCCGCGACAAGCCCTTCGTAGCATCGGCGCACGCCCGCGAGCCACCCTTGCGCCTGCAGCAGCCCATAGGCTGCGACAGCCGCAAACATCGGCACCATGGGCAGGATGTAATAGGCGCGCTTGAAGTGCGGCACCGACAGCCCGAGCAGGATCATCAAGCCGCAGGCGCCGAGCCGCGCCACCAAGTGCAGAGTGCCCTCGAACCGCTCGGGCCAGCGGTGACGCAGGGCAATCATTGTGGCCAGCGCCAACGGCACCACCGGGAAGTAGCGGTACAAGCTCAGCTGGAAATAGAAATAGAACGGCTCGCCGATTTCATCGAGACGCCCGCCCACCTGCATCTTGAACACCTCATCGGCAAATGCGTCACCCCCGCTGATGCGCGCCAACTTCATCAACAACCACCAACAGGCTGCCAACAGCACCAGGCCGACGCTGCCGTGGATCAGCACCTGCTTCACACGCTCTCCAGGCTTGCCCAGCGCCCAATACACGCACACCACACCGCAGACCTCGATCAAGCCCAACGGCCCACGTATCGCGAAGCCCAGAATGAACAGAGGGAATACCGCAAGCCGCCTCCAGCGACCACCGCTGTGCAGCAGGTAGAAACTGCCGACACAGAGCAACGCCACCATCTGGTCCAGGCACACCGAGCGGGATTTTTCGAGCAGTTGGGTGGTGAGCAAGGTCAACAACACCGTGAGCAGCGCCCACTGGCGATTCGCCGGAACCAGCAAGCGATAGATCACGGCCACCACCCCAGCGGACGCCAGGGCGGTGGGCAGCACATTCGCCAAATGGTTGGGCGCCCCCAACAGTCGGGCAAACACCCAGCTGAAGAAGGTCGCGGTGCCGGGGTAATCCGCGTAAGGCTGCCCGTAGGTGGTCGGGAAAAGACTCGCACCATGGCGAAACATTTCTTGCAGGAACAGCGCCCAGCGGCCGTCAAATCCTTGGGGCTGCTGATCCCAGATTCCCAAGGTGAACAGCAATAGGGCGAACACAAAAATGCCCAGTGATTCCAGGCGAAAACGGCTGCGGTGATCCATCGGTTGACCTGTCAGGTAAGGGACGCCGACTTATGGTGCAGACCGCCCTGCTGAATAGCGCCTGAACAGACCTGAACATTCCCGCGTTTACCGACCTGCGGGCCATATCCACTGCGGGATCAACCGAACGTAAATCAACTCCCCAATGAGCTCGACCAGGGTTTGCAGGACCACCGCCGTCGCCGCCAACCCGCGCACATCCTCGGGCAAAGCCAATGCCAAGGGCAGTACCACCAGCGAGTTACGTGTCGACGCGCTGAACGTCACCGCCCGCGCCGTTACCGCAGGAAGCGCAAACAGCCGCGACGCCAGTGCCCCCATCAGCGGCGCCAGCAACACGAAGCCGATGTACACCGGAATCACCGGCAGCAACAGGTTGATATCCCGCACCACAGAGGTGATTTGCGAGCCGACCACCACAAACAACACCAGCGCCATCGCCGGCACCGGCAGCCACGCCCAGGCGCTGTTCCAGACACTGGCAATCGGTGATCGCCGCGCCAGCGCAGTCGTGACCACTGCCAGCAGCATCGGCACCACGATCAACAAGAGGAACGCCTCGATAAACGGCCGCGCCTCGACCACACCCTCGGATTGCGCGCCGAGCATCAGGCCCAGATAGATCGGCAACAGCGCCAACTGCAGCAGCAACAGCACCGGCGTAGCCGCCAGCATCAACCGCGAATCCCCCTTACCGATGTGGGTAAACACCACCACGTAGTCGACGCAGGGCGTCAGCAACACCAGCAAAGCGCCCACGAGCAACGCCGGACGGCCCACGAGGCTTTGGGTCAATGCCCACACCAGTAACGGAACGAGAATAAAGTTGGCCAGCAGCAATGCCGACAGGAAGCGCTTGTTGCCCCAGCTTTGACGCAGGTCCAGAAACGGGATTTGCAGGAACATCGCATACATCAGCACCGCGATCGTGGGCGTGACCAGTGCGCTGAGGCTGTGGGCAAATGAGGGGGCGAGCAGGCCGAGAACGGCGGCCAGCAGCACGGCTGCGAAGTAGACCGGGATCTGGTTGTGTTCGAGGCTGTCGCGGGACATGAAGGCTGGCTCAGATGGATCGAAAGGTGGTCAGCCTAAGCATACGAGGTGGCAAGGTCGAGCACCCTGACAATCTCCGCGATAACGGTGCACGGAATTTGTTAAGTTCGACATCTTATAAAAACGCGTGAGCCTGCATGCCCTCACCCAAGGCGTAAGGACCCAGTGGCGCCATGAACCTTCCAACCCGCCCCACCCCGCTAGCGTTCCACGAACCCGCCACCGACGGCTACTCCCTGGGCGGCTTCACCTGGCGCCACCTGCGCACCGACGTCGAACGCCCGGTCGTCATCATCAACGCCGCCACCTCCGTGCGCTGCCGCCACTACGCCCGCTTCGCCGACTACCTGTTCGCCAACGGCTTCGACGTCATCACCTACGACTACCGTGGCATCGGCGAATCTCGCAGCGGGTCGTTGCGGGGGTTCAACGCCTCGTGGTCGGATTGGGGCGTGCTGGATTTCGAGGCGATGCTGCAGCGAGCGCAGCGGGAGTTTCCAGGGCAGCCGATTGACGTCGTCGGCCACAGTTTTGGCGGCTGCGCGGCAGGGCTCGGCGCGTCGGGCGCGGTCATTCGGCGGATGGTGACAGTCGGTGCGCAGTTTGCGTACTGGCGCGACTATGCGGCGAGCGTGCGTTGGCGGATGTTTGCCAAGTGGCATGTGGTGATGCCGCTGGTGACGGCGCTGTGCGGGCACTTCCCCGGCAAGCGCCTGGGCTGGCTGGAAGACACGCCGGCGGGCGTGGTGCGGGACTGGAGCACGCTGACGCCCAGGTATGAAACGCGCCCCAGTGGACGAGCGTTGGGTGAGCTGCCTTTCAGTCGTGTAAACGCGCAGATACTGGCCATCAGCATGACCGATGATCCGTTCGGGACAGTCGCGGCCATCGAGCGGCTACTGGGTTACTTCGACAGCAGTGAGCGCACACATCTGCGCATCGCCCCTGAAGACATCGGCGAAAAGGAAGTCGGACATTTCGCCTTTTTTCGCAGCGAGTATCAGGATCGGTTGTGGCCGATTGCACTGGAATGGCTTCAAAACGGGCAATTAACGGCGGATACCCTTGGGATTTCTGCCAACCTGCGCTTCAATACCCCACCCAGATCCAGCATTCCAGGACGTTGAGCCATGGCCTCGCCGAACAAGCAGCAAAAACGCGCCCACCGGGCAAAGGCCAAGGCCAAGCAAAACCGTACCCAACGCGCTGTCGCGACCAAGCCGGACGCGTTTGCCGGCGATGACAGCCGCATCGACCTTGAGTCAGTGGATTTGACCGAGCTGTTCGTGGAGATGCGCACCGCAGGCGAGATCAGCCAGCAGGCATTGTGTGCCGTGTTCCTGGCTCATCCGTTGCTGGCGCTGGTGCTGGAACAGGAAGGCGAGGAGGAAGCCACCGACTTCATTCTTGCGGCACTGATCGAGTATCGGCAGTGGGCCACGGACACCGACGATGAAGCCGCCGCGCTGGCGTGGATCGAGTCGCCAGAGTTCCAAGCGGATTATGTTGCCGCGTCCCAAGCACTCACCAACGCCCAAGCCTGATACAAAACCAAATGTGGGAGGGGGCTTGCCCCCGATTGGGGTAGATCAGCCAGCACATCTGACGCTGACACACCGCAATCGGGGGCAAGCCCCCTCCCACATTTTTTACAGCATTTCGTCAGTTCAACACCGCAGCGCCAACCCTCTGCGCCTTGCGACGGCTTGATACAAACAGTCCCGCCGCCACCACCAGCAAACTCAGCACGCCGGTCGCGATGATCTCGACCCGGTGCGCTTCCTGGAACAGCATGATGGTCAGCGTACCCACGATGAACACCATCACCGCGTAAGTCAGGCCTGGGAACAGCCACATCTTGAAGACGATCTTCTCGCCCGCCGCCGTGCGCTTCTGGCGCATGCGCAGTTGCGACACCGCAATCACCAAGTACACCAGCAACGCGATGGCGCCGGAACTGGCCAGCAGGAACTCGAACACGGCCGCCGGAGCCACGTAGTTGGCGAATACCGCCAGGAACGCGGCGCCGGTGGACAACAACACTGCCCAATAAGGCGTGCCGCTCTTGTTGGTGCGCTTGGCCACGGCCGGTGCATCACCGCGACGGCCCAGGGAGAACAGCATGCGCGAAGCGGTGTACAGCGCCGAGTTCAAGCAGCTGGTTACGGCAACCAGCACCACCAGGTCGACGATCAGCTTGGCGTTCGGAATACCCATGCGCTCCAGCACGGTCTGGTAGGAACCTACGGCCGCCAAGGTCGGATCGTTCCAAGGGACCAGGGACACCACGATGAAGATCGACAGCAGGTAGAACAAACCAATCCGCCAGATCACCGAGTTGGTGGCCTTGGTGATCTGCTGGCCTGGGTTCTTCGATTCAGCGGCGGCGATGGTGACGATCTCGGTGCCCATGAACGAGAACATGGTGGTGAGGATCGCAGCCAGAACGGCGCCCATGCCATTTGGCATAAAGCCCTGGGTGTCGAACAGGTGCGAAACACCACTGACCTGGCTGGTCGGCAGGAAGCCGAAAATCGCGGCCAGGCCAAGGATCACAAAGCCCACGATCGCCACGACCTTGATCAACGCAAACCAGAACTCGAACTCGCCGTAGTTCTTCACGCTGAATAGATTGGTGGCCGTCAGCAGCAAGGTGATGATCAGGGTAAAGGCCCAAATGGCCACATCCGGGAACCAGGCGTGCAGGATGGTCGCGGCAGCGTTGGCTTCCAACGGAATCACCAGCACCCAGAACCACCAGTACAACCAACCGATCGTAAACCCGGCCCAATGACCGATTGCGCGGTCGGCGTAAGTGGAGAACGAACCGGTGTCAGGCGACGCGACGGCCATTTCTGCCAGCATGCGCATCACCAATACCACCAGTGTGCCCGCAGCGGCATACGCCAGCAGTACCGCCGGGCCGGCGGCGGCAATCGCGTGGCCGGAGCCGACAAACAGACCGGCACCGATGACGCCGGCAATCGAGAGCATGGTGACGTGACGCGGTTTGAGCCCCTGTTCGAGGTCATTGGAGCTTTGCGTACTACTCATTGACACACCTTTACGAGGAATTGCGAAAACGGTCGGCCCGGCCCGGGATCTTTCTCGTGAAAAGAAACCAACGGGGCGTTCTTTATTTTTTACGCAATATTTGCGCCAAAATGTTACAGGGCCACGATTGACGCGGGCTGCAGGACGATTCAACAACCATCGCAAGTCATTGAGAACAATGGCATTCCGCTATAGCGTTACCGTGCGACTCACATTCAAGACGAATAAACGCACCATAAACACACACAAAAAGTACGTGACGCCCCACAAAAGGGCTGATACGCACCGTTTGCCCGGTTAACCCTTCCAACACCCGGCCAAAGCTGGCACCATCGCGCCCTTTTTACGCGAAGCCCGCGATTTTTCGGGTTCAAACGGTTGTTCGGTTGTTGATGGCGCGACACGCTGCTGTGCCGATGCGACACCCTGCCGCACACCACCTGTTTACCCCAAGCCACGCTGTTGGCTGCTATCAAGACGCTATGCTAGCTTGGCGCCTCGCCAGGAAGGCGGCCCAACAGCGAAGATCGCAATGAACACAATGAGGACCCCACATGGCCGAGGCCACGCCCGCGCTTGAAATCCGCAACTTGCATAAACGCTATGGTGAGCTGGAGGTACTCAAAGGTATCTCGCTCACCGCTCGCGACGGCGATGTGATCTCGATCCTGGGTTCCTCCGGTTCCGGCAAGTCCACCTTCCTGCGCTGCATCAACCTGCTGGAAAACCCGCACCAGGGCCAGATCCTGGTGGCCGGCGAAGAACTCAAGCTCAAGGCCGCGAAAAACGGCGAGCTGATGGCCGCCGACGGCAAGCAGATCAACCGCCTGCGCAGCGAAATCGGTTTTGTGTTTCAAAACTTTAACCTGTGGCCGCACATGAGCATCCTCGACAACATCATCGAGGCCCCTCGCCGCGTGCTCGGCCAAAGCAAGGCCGAGGCCATCGAAGTGGCCGAAGCCCTGCTGGACAAGGTCGGCATCGCCGACAAGCGCCATGCTTACCCGGCGCAATTGTCCGGCGGCCAGCAACAACGGGCGGCCATCGCGCGCACCCTGGCGATGCAGCCTAAAGTCATCCTGTTTGACGAGCCCACTTCGGCCCTTGACCCGGAAATGGTTCAGGAAGTACTTAATGTGATCCGCGCGCTGGCCGAAGAAGGCCGCACCATGCTGCTGGTCACCCATGAAATGGGCTTCGCCCGCCAGGTGTCCAGTGAAGTGGTGTTCCTGCACCAAGGCCTGGTCGAAGAGCAAGGATCGCCACAGCAGGTGTTTGAAAACCCGCTTTCGGCGCGCTGCAAACAATTCATGTCCAGCAACCGCTAACGGAGCAACATGCATGCAGAACTATAAAAAATTCCTTCTGGCCGCGGCCGTCTCGATGGCGTTCAGCGCCACGGCCATGGCAGAAACCTTGAAAATGGGGATTGAAGCGGCCTACCCGCCGTTCAACAACAAAGACGCCAGCGGCAACGTCGTGGGCTTCGACAAAGACATCGGCGACGCCCTGTGCGCCAAGATGAAAATCGAAAAGTGCGAAGTGTATGTGTCCGACTGGGACGGCATCATCCCGGCCCTGAACGCCAAGAAATTCGACTTCCTGGTGTCCTCGCTGTCGATCACCGATGAGCGCAAGCAAGCCGTCGACTTCACCGACCCGTACTACTCCAACAAGCTGCAGTTCATCGCGCCGAAAGCCACCGCCGATTTCAAGACTGACGCGGCTTACTTGAAAGGCAAGGTCATCGGTGCACAGCGTGCGACCTTGGCCGGCACCTATCTGGAAGACAAGCTGCCTGACACCGAAGCCAAGCTTTATGACACCCAGGAAAACGCCTACCTCGACCTGACCTCCGGTCGTCTCGACGGCATCCTCGCCGACAAGTACGTGCAGTACGAATGGCTCAAGAGCAAAGACGGTTCCGCCTACGAGTTCAAAGGCGACCCGGTGGTCGAAAGCGACAAGATCGGCATCGCTGTACGCAAGGGCGACCCACTGCGCGAGCGCCTGAACAAAGCCCTGGCAGAGATCAAGGCGGACGGCACCTACAAGAAGATCAACGACAAGTACTTCCCTTTCAGCATCGAATGATCTGAACGGTATGCCCGACGCGCTCAGTTGAGCGCGTCGGCTTTTTGCACTGCCTGCCGCGATATGAAAACACCATGAATTTCGATCTCTACGGATTCGGCCCGGCGCTTGCCGCTGGCGCGCTGATGACCGTCAAACTTGCGCTCACGGCCCTGTGCCTGGGGCTGATGCTCGGCCTGGCCGGCGCCTTGGCCAAGACTTCTGCGCACAAACCGCTGCAATGGGTGGGCGGAGCCTATTCGACCATCGTGCGTGGCGTGCCGGAACTGTTGTGGGTGCTGCTCATTTATTTCGGCACGATCAATGTAGTGCGCGAACTGGGTGAAGTTTTCGGCATCCCCGACCTTTCGCTCAGTGCCTTCGCCGCCGGGGTCATCGCCTTGGGGTTGTGCTACGGCGCCTATGCCACCGAGGTTCTGCGTGGCGCGATCATCGCCATCCCCAAGGGCCATCGGGAAGCCGGTTTGGCGCTGGGGCTGTCGAAAACCCGGATTTTCACCCGCCTGATCATGCCTCAGATGTGGCGCATCGCGCTGCCAGGCCTGGGTAACCTGTTCATGATCCTGATGAAGGACACTGCGCTGGTCACGGTCATCGGCCTCGAAGAAATCATGCGTCACGCGCAGATCGCGGTCACCGTTACCCGGCAACCCTTCACCTTCTATCTGGTCGCGGCCTTCATCTACCTGGGCCTGACCTCGCTGTCGATGGTCGGCATGCACTTCTTGGAACAACGCGCCGCCCGCGGCTTCGTGAGGACGACGTAATGGAATGGGAAGTCATCATCAAGTGGCTGCCAAAGTTTATCCAAGGCGCCATCCTGACCCTGGAACTGGTGGGCATCGCTGTCATTCTTGGCCTGATACTCGCGATTCCGCTGGGCGTCGCTCGTGCGTCCAAGCGTTGGTATGTGCGTTCGCTGCCCTACGCCTACATCTTTTTCTTCCGTGGCACACCGCTGCTGGTGCAACTGTTCCTGGTCTACTACGGCCTGGCCCAGTTCGATGCCGTGCGCACCAGCGCCATGTGGCCGTACCTGCGTGATCCGTTCTGGTGTGCCACGGCCACCATGACCCTCCACACCGCCGCGTACATCGCTGAGATCCTGCGCGGTGCGATCCAGGCTATTCCCCCGGGCGAAATCGAAGCCGCTCGCGCCCTGGGCATATCCAAGCCGAAGACGTTGTTCTACATCATCCTGCCGCGCGCCGCGCGTATCGGCTTGCCTGCCTACAGCAACGAAGTGATCCTGATGCTCAAGGCCAGCTCGCTGGCGAGTACGGTAACGCTGCTTGAGCTGACCGGCATGGCCAGGACGATCATTGCGCGCAACTACCTGACAGTGGATATGTTCTTCACCGCCGGTGTGTTCTACCTGCTGATGTCGTACCTGCTGGTACGCGGCTTCAAACTGCTGGAACGCTGGCTGCGCGTTGATGCCTGTCAAGGACGTTGAGGCACGCTTCCAGGCGCTGGATGCATTCCTGACCGAACACCAAGGGCTGTGGAAACCACGGCCCTTTACGCACCTGTATTTACCTTGGGAAACCCAGCACCCCGAACTCGCCCAGTGGCTACGCCGACGCTCGTTAGCCGCTGCCGAAGCCAGTCACAATCAGCCCCACGACCTGGCGGCACCCGCGCCGTTTCCGCAGCTTGCCGCGCAAGCCCGGCAGCTCAGTGCTGTGGATAAGTTACCGATGCAGCGCTTGGCGCCCGCTCGCCATCGCCTTAGCGTCGATGTACCTGGCCGTAAATGGGCACAAATCGAAGCGTTCGGCGCCGCGCTGCAGTTTGCGCAAAAGCCCAGGCACTGGCTGGACTGGTGTGCGGGAAAAGGCCATCTGGGTCGTCGCCTGTTGCAGGCAGATCAAGCATTGACCTGCCTGGAATACGACCCGGCGCTGATCGCCGCAGGCCAGGCCTTGAGCGAGCATCACGGCCTGCCCGTCACGCATTGCCTGCAAGACGTGATGGCCACTGTGGCTATCGGCCCCGAACACACGCCCGTCGCCCTGCATGCCTGTGGCGACCTGCATGTACGCCTGCTGCACCTGGCCAGCGCCGCCGGCTGCAAACAGTTGGCGCTGGCGCCCTGCTGCTACAACCGCATCAACGCCCAGACCTACCAGCCACTGTCCAGCGCCGGTCGTGCTTCACCCCTGCAACTGTCGATCGATGACCTCGGCCTGCCGCTGAGCGAAACCGTCACCGCGGGCAAACGGGTGCGTTTGCAGCGGGACACGTCCATGGCGCGACGCCTGGGTTTCGATCAACTGCAACGCCAGTTGCGTGGCTGTGACGAGTACCTGCCCACGCCGTCGCTGCCCGCGAGCTGGCTGGACAGGCCCTTCGCGGACTACTGCCACGCGCTGGCAAAACTCAAAGGGTTATCCACAGACGAACAGGATTGGGCGGGTTTAGAGGCGTATGGCTGGCGACGCCTGGCAGAGGTCAGAAACCTGGAATTGGTGCGTGGTCTGTTTCGGCGCCCGCTGGAGTTATGGCTGGTGCTGGATCGGGCACTGTTTCTCGGCGAAAACGGCTACAGGGTGGAAGTCGGCACCTTCTGCGAACCGGCCTTGACGCCGCGCAACTTGATGGTGCTTGCCGAGCGCGATTAAAGGGCGAAATTGTCGCGGCACAGCCTGTGGATAACTCTGTTGATGAATTCTTTACAGAGCCCGTAGCCATCTACGTTACAGGCCAAAAGCCAGGCTGGTCATTTTTTGTTCACAAAATAAAACGCACTCAAAACAGGCAGTTGCGGCGTGATGAGAACGCCTCCACACAACGGCTGTTTCGGGACATTGCCCTCCAACCGATTGTGCATAAGCATCTGGCGTTAAGCGAATAAAGCGCAATTTAAAGCCGTTTTTTACGTGCAATCAGCAGCCGGCAAAGCTCGGTGATATCGTCCCCCGCCAAGCTCAATGCCTGGCTATCCAATGGGTCGATACCAAACGCCAGGGCCTCGCTGATCGCCATATCGCGGTGCACCTCCAGAGGCTCTCTGGTGCCCAGGCGCTGCTTGAACGCCTCCACCATATCCAGGCTGAAGGCATTGTCCTCATCCAGTTGGTTGATCACAAAGTGCACGTGCGGTGGGCGTTCACGCTGAAGGTGCGGTGCCAACAGCCCGTCGAGTTGGTCCAGTGTGCCCAGGGAGGCGGCGTCGGCTTGGGCAATCACCAGCACCACGTCGGCCACGCTCAAGGCTTGATGGAAGTAGACGTTATTGCCGGCGGGGGTGTCGATGACCACGGTATGACGGGCGCTCAGGCCCAATGCAGACAGACGCTGCGCCAACCAGTCCGGTTCATGTTTGAGCCAACGTTGCAGGTCGTCCTGCTGGCGCATATCGGTGTCGCCAAAGGTGATCACCCGACTGCCGACAAAGCCTGGCTGCTGGATATTGTCCCACTGCGCATTGCGCAGGCTTGTCGGGCCGATACCCGGCGAGGCGGGGCTGACACCGAAGTGCATCCGCAGGGCGTTCTGTGGGTCCAGGTCCACGGCGACCACCGACTCACCCAGGCGCTGCAAACCGCTGCTCAAGGCCGTCGCCAAGGTACTGCGCCCCACGCCGCCATTGACCGACACCAACGCCACCACACACGGACGTCGTACCCCCTTATCCACGGACTGGGACTGCGCCTGCGCACTGGGGGTTTGAGGGGGAAACGGGGTGCCGTCATCCACGGGAATGCTGCCAAAAAAATGCAGCCGCGCATCCAGCCCTTGGGCATCACGGCTGACGTCTTTGCCCAGCAGAACGAGAAGACCATCTGTAAAGCTCATAGCGGATTCCTCATCACGGCGAAGCTTAACGACGTGAAAAGGCCAGCTCATCCGGCTGCTTACCGCAGGTCTTTTTGTCGTCGCCCTTGTGCAAGCAGTCTGCTTCAAGCTCACAAAAGTGTCATTATTTTGATGCTTGTGCTGTTTATTTTTTAGACAAACGGACAATCGTCAAATTACTGGCCAATCGTGATGACATCGTATGGCGTTTGCAAATCGCGCTCTGGAATCTCCCAAATCAACAACTTAGGCGGGGTTTGCTTGAACGCCGGGCTGTCGAAGTACGCCTTGGCCGCACCGGAGAATTCGCCGCCGTCCTTGCTGAAATTGCCCACAGGCGCATTCAGGGCCTTTTGCAGGAAGCCGACAAAGTTGGAGTTACGCGAGAACGACGTGCCGATCAGCGCCACATTGGGCAGGCCGGCATCGCCAAACAGATCGTCGGCATTACTGGTCGCACCACCGGTTTCATGGGTCGTGCTGGCCGCGACCGATTCCCCTGGCGGCTGCAACGTGGGCGGCAACCAGTCGAGACCGGCCAGGCGCACCAAGTCGCCCGGACGCACGGCGAGCGGCGCCTGGGTGATGTCGAAGGTTTGCTCCGGCGTGGCCTTGATGCCGCGCTGCTGGGTACGCTGCGCCACGGCCTTGGCCCCCGCGTTGGAGCCGATTTCGCTCCAGTGGGTGTCGGTGCGCAGGTAGGCTTCGGCGCCCAGCGGTTTCAATGTTTCGGTCAGGTCCAACGCGGAAACGCCGGCGGCCTGCAACATGGCGGTCCAATCCCGCACCCGGTTATCGAGCACCGCCGGGCGGTACAGGCCACAGCGTTGGGCGGCGGCGATGCGGCTCTTGTCCGGCACCACCACCACTTGCAGGTCGATACCTTTTTGACCCAGTTGTTTTTGCAGGTCGATCACCGCCTGGGCCTTGGTCTGGGCATTGGCCTCGGCATGCCGGTTGATGCGCAGCTCATCGCTGATAAACAGCCAGCCGGGGCAACCCGGACGTACGCGCGGCCCGGTGTCGCCAAACGCCAGCCAGCTGCCGCCGCGCTCCAGGTTGGCGGCCTGGATCGCCATCGGCGCCTTGGCCAGTTCCTTGGCAAACCGGTGGGTCAGGTCACCGTGCAGCAACATGTCGCTGTCGACCTTGGCCGGCACATAACTGATCGGCCCCTTCACCATCAGCCAAACGCAGGACAGCAGCCCCGCCGCCAAAAAGGGCACCAGCACCCAGGCCGCCAAGGGGCTGGTGCGAACGGCCAAGTCGCTCGGTGGAGTCGGCGCGGTAGGAGCAGGCATGGTCGGGCGTCCTTAGAACTGAAAGTACAGAAACGGTACGGCGTCGCGGCTGGCAATCAGCGCGAACGACAACACAAACCCGGCCACCGGCCACAGCGAGGCCGCCACCACAAACCACGGCTGGGTGCCGAAGCGCTGTTCGCAACGCACCTGCCAGATCGGCGCGATGATGCACACCAACCCCAGCAACGCCGCCATGCCATGGGCCGGGCGCATGGCCACGGCCATCGCGTCACCCAAGGCCATGCCGTGCAGACCGAACTGGCCGGCGTACATGGTCAGTGCCGAATGGAAGTCCGGCGCGCGGAACAACGTCCAGGCCAGGCACACAAACAGCAGCGTGAGAACGTGCGACAGCACCGGCGGAATGCTCGGCAAGCTCGACCGCGACCATGCGCGGTCAACACACAGCGCCACGCCGTGGGCCGAACCCCACAGCAGGTAGTTCCAGCTGTCGCCGCCGTGCCACAACCCGGCAATCGCCATGGTCAGGAACAGGTTGCGGTAGGTGCGCCAGACGCCGTCACGGTTACCGCCCAGCGCGATGTACAGGTAGTCGCGCAGCCAGCTGGACAATGACAAGTGCCAACGCCGCCAGAAGTCCTGGATGCTGCTGGCCAGGTACGGCCGGTTGAAGTTTTCCGGGAAGTGGAAGCCCAGCATCAAGCCCAGGCCGATGGCCATGGCGCTGTAGCCGGCGAAGTCGAAAAACAGTTGCAGCGAATACGCCAAGCAACCGATCCAGGCGTCCACCAGGCTGGGGTTTTCCAGGTGGAAGGCAATGTCCACCAGCGGCGACAAGGTGTCGGCCACCAGCACTTTCATGCCCATGCCGATCATGAAGCGCCGTGCGCCCAGGGAGAAATTCGCCCAGTTGAAATACCGCTGGTTCAGCTCACGGCGGACCCAGTCGTAACGGATGATCGGGCCCGCAATCGAGTGCCCGAACATCGAAATATAGGTGGCGTAGTTGATGAAGCTGCGCTCCACCGGCACCGTATGACGGTGCACATCCACCAAGTAGGAAATCGCCTGCAACACGATGAACGACAAGCCCGCCGGCAAGGCCACGCGCTGCCAGTCCAGCGGCATCGCACCGTACCAGGTGATCACCTCGCTCACCGTGCCAGCGACGATGTTGGCGTACTTGTACCAACACAGCACGGCCGTGTTGAACACGATCAACGCGATCAACAGGCGCACCCGGCCTTTGCCGTCCTCACGGGAGCGGTCCACCAGCAAGCCGCCGACCCATGCCACCACGGTCAACACCATGTGCAGGAACAGGAACAACGGGCTCAACCAGCCGTAGAACAACCAGCTGCCGATCAACAGGATCACGTTGCGCCAGCTCGGACGAGCCAGGGCATAGATCAACAGGAAGGCCGGGAGGAACAGCGTGAGGAATTCGAGTGAGGCAAAGACCATGGTGGTGTCGGGCCCGATCAGTTAGCGAGTGCGTCAGAGGCGAACAGCAACTTCGAGCCTGTGTCTGAAGGAACGGCCAATACGCTGTAGCGCTCGCCCGCCTTGAGAGTGAACGTCAACGGCTGGCCCACCGGCGAGCCGGCGCATTTGAGCTGCACCGACAATTCCACCGGGTTGATCATGCGCCGCTGCACGGCACCTTCAGCGACCTTCTTGAACAGTTCGGCCTTTTGCGCCACGGCTTCCAGGCTGGCGTCGGCGCAGGTGGCATCGGCGTTGATGAAGGCCAGTGAGGCTTTGAGCGCATTGAAGTCGTCCGGCACTTCACGCACCACCAATTGGCGCGTGGCGCCCTTGGCATCGACCAGTGCAACCACCGTGGCGAATTCGCCCGGCGCCACTTTCACCGAGAAATCAGCGTTTTTGCCGCCGCTGCTCAATAGGCCTTTGATCGGTTTGTCGCCGCCGACAACCGGCAGGAACGCCGACACGGCTTTGTCGCCGCTCAACACCAGGCTGGCCTTGGAACCGTCCGCCACCAGCTTCAATTCGCCAGGGGTGCCGTTGGCAAAACGCAGGAATGCTGCGTCTTGCTCCGGGCCGGTCGGGTACAGCGGGATGTCGGCACTGTAGGCGCTGACACTGGCGAGCAAGGTCGCCAGGCCCAGGGTCATCCGTTTCATTATTTGTTTCCTTTACCGTAGGCCGATGGCGGCAGGTCACCCAAGGCTGTACCGATGGCCTTCGCCCACTTCTGGTAGCCGTCGATGGTGAAGTGCTGGCCGTCGGTGGTGATCCACTCGCCTGGCTTCGAGAACGTCAGCGAGTCGATGTAGGTGCACGGCGCCACGTTACTGGCGAGGAACGACGACATCAGCTTGGTGCGGGTGTCGTCTTTCTTGTACTGCGAACCGACCTTGCCCCATGGCGGGCCGACCCACACGCACTTAGTGCCGGTGTCGGTGATGGCTTTGGTCAGCGAGGTCACGCTTTTCCAGGCCCAGGCTTTAGGGAACACCGGGTTGGTGTAGGAGCCCATGGTGTCGCCGATGATCAACACGACCACGTCGGGTTTGTCTTTGGCGATCAGCTCCTGGATCGGCGTGGTGCTCATGGCGTTTTTGCCATAGATCACGGCCTTGCCGGTGGGCGTGCGTTCGCCGCCGCATTCGACTTTTTTCGGCACAACCCAATCCGCCGCACCGGCACCGCACGCACCGATGGAGTGAACCACCGCGCCTTGCTTGGTGAGGTTGTCTTGCAGCGGGTTGAGCAACGAATCGGGAAAGCTCATATGACTTTCGCCCAATACCAGCATGGTTAGGCCGGCAATCGCAGAAACAGGCATGAATGACTCCGATTAATCAGTTGGAATAAGGGGAACGGTACGGACTGACCGGCAAGGGCATAGGCCCGCTCAGGTCTTCGAACAAGTAGCGCAGATAAGCATTACCGGCGTACTGGCGGTAGTCCTGGGCGTTGTCGAGACCGATTTCGCCGCCCAGGTAGAAGCGCGAGCTCAAGCGGTATTCGGCGGCGGCGTTGAAGCTGTAGCCGACGCCAGTCTTACTGGTGCTGTCGTACTTTGGATTATTTTTGGTGGCTTGAAGCGTGCTGTCGCCAGGGAAATAATCCGCGCCATCTTGCGCGATATGCTGCAAGCCCACCGAACTTTTTACCTGATAACTGAAGCGGTCAAAGCTTTGCGCCCAACGAATCGGTACGCCGAGGGAGAAAAAGCGCTGCGGGCTGAAGTAACCGCCGTTGCCGTAGGTGTAGAAGTCCTGGTTTTCCTTGAAGGTCATCGCCGAACCGCTGATACCCAGGGTCAACGTGTCGCGCGGGTTGTTACGCAGGTACCAGTAGATACCGCTGCCCAACTCCAGGCGGGTGTTGTCTTCAACATTGTTGCCCAGCAACTCATGCAACGACGCGTAGCCGTAGACGCCCAGTTTCTGGTTGTCATAGCTCAGCTCGCCACGGCCGCCGTTGGCGGTGACGCCCCCCCACTTGTTGCCCGCGCCGTCTTCGGAGCCGGCAAAGGAGGTGACACTGTCGGTGACCGGGCGCCGCGAGATGTTGGCGCCGTAGCGGAAGTTCGAATTGGCCTCGAACGGACGCGACACGCTCACGCCGCCCACGAGGGTGTTGTAGAGGAAGCCCAGAGGGCTCACGCCGACGTCAGCCTTGAGGCCTTGATCCGGGTTTTCAAACGCCACGGCCAAACCGACACCGCTATCGCTCTGAGAGCCCGCCGGCTCTGTGCCGCCTTTACCAAAGCGCGACAACGACTCAGCCTTGACGCTACCAGCACTCAAATGCACCGGCGTCACCCGCAGCGCCACAGTGTTATCCCCCACCGGCATCCGCGCTTCAAACGGCGCTTCCACATCGGTGATTTTGCTCAAGCCTTTCTCACCGTTGTTGCTGCGTACGCTCAAGCCCTGCACCACATAACCGGTACGGTCACGCAGGATAGTGTCCAGCGCACGACGCGCCGGGCTCAGCTCGGGGCTGTCGATCGACGCAATGCTCGATGGCGGCACAAACGGGTCGCTCAAGTCGTTGGACGTGGCACTCGCAAACGCGTTGGACGTCACGGACTTGGTCGGTGCATCAATCGGTGGCGGTACCGCGCCGGCAACGGTCAGGTCGGTGACCTGGCGACGCTGGCCCGGCAAGCCCACAAACGGGTTATACGACGTACCTGGAGCGCTGGCCTGGGCTACCTGGGTCTTGGCCTTCATGGCGTTTTCAATCGCCAGGGCCTTGCGCAGCAGTTCCGCGGCTTCGCTGTTCTTGCCCAAGCCCTGATAGATGCGCGCGGCCGAGGTGAGGATCTCCGGGTTACCTGGCTCCAGGGCCAACGCCTTGTCACTGGCGCTTTGCGCCAAGCCACGGTCATTACCTTTCAGGGCGATGTCCGCCAGACCCAGTTGCAGGCGCGCATTATTGGGGTTCTGCTGGATCAACGGCGCGTACAGCTCCATCGCCTTCTTGCCATTGCCGCTGGCGGCATACATCCGCGCCAGGGCGCCGACGCCCAACGCGTCGTTCGGGCGCTGGGCCAGGGCCGGGGACAGCATGTCGTAAGCCGCCACCAGGTCGTTCTTCTCACGCAGGGCGTCGGCCTGCTTGACCCGGTACAGGTAGATCAAATCGTCGTAGCGCTGGCGGCCGGTCTCGGTCAAAGGCTGGCCTTGCACTTCGCGCAGGATCTCGCCCGCCTCACTGTATTTGTTGGCCTTGAGCAGCACGTTGGCGTACAGCAGCTTCTGGTCGACCGTCGGGTTGGGGTTGTTCTCCACCACCTTCTGCATCATGTCCAGACCGTACTGCGCAGCCCCCACTTCCACATAGGCGGCGGCCAACACGGCCACACGCTCAGGTTTATTGCGGGTCAGCGGTTCGGAACGCCCGAGCAACGCCAAGGCTTCCGGGCGCTGGCCACGGCGAGCGGTTTCGATAGCGATGTCGGTCTGTTGGTGCAGCGCGATGTCAGTTGCCAGTTCGTTCATATCCGCCGTGCGCTGTGCCGTGGGGATACGCCCCAAGGTGGCCTCGGCTTGCTTCCACTCGCTCAATTGCGCCGACAACAAGGTGCTGGTGTACAGCGCATCGGGTTGGTTGGGCTGGGACTTGAGCAAGCCGTCGATCAAGGCTCGCGCGTTGCGGATCTGCCCGTCGCGCAGGTACATGCGCGCCAAGGCGAAGCGGGTCCAGGGGTTTTCCGGGTCGGCATCGAGGGCCTGGCGATAGGCGGCTTGCGCGGCCTTCAGATCCCCCCGCTGCTCGGCCAGCTTGCCCACCTGGGTCGCGCGCAACGCGTTGATTTTCACACTCGGTGCGAACTTGGCGCGCTGGGCCGGCGATACCGAGTCGATCAGCTTCAAGGCTTCATCCGGCTGGCCCGACTGGGACAGCACGTTGATCAAGCCGCTCAAGGCATCCGGGTCGCCAGGGTGGCGAGCCAGCACTTTGCGGTAGCCCGCTTCGGCGTCGTCGAACTGGTTGTCCTGGGCCTGGAAGCCCGCCAGCGCAATAGCCGCGCCAGGCTGGCCAGGGTTCAGGCGTTCGGCCTGGGCCACCAGGTCGCGGGCCTGGGCGCTACGACCGGCACGCTGGGCGTCACGGCTTTGGCTGATCAGGTTCCAGTAGCGCACATCATTCAAGGCCGACTGCCAAGCAGCGCCACCCGGCAAGCGCGTGGCTTGGACCAGGTAGTTTTCCGCCTCGCTGTAGCGCTCTTGCTGTTGACGCAACACGCCCATGCCGCCGAGGGCATCAACGTCATTGGACTTTTGCGCAAGGCGCGCCGCCAGCAGAGGCTCGGCGGTTTTCAGGTCGCCGTCATCCAACGCCTTGAAAGCCTTGGTCATCTGCGGATCACGCTGCCAGGTGCCACCGCCTTTACCTTGGGCGATGCCTTTGTTCATCAGCGCGCGGATCTCGCTGTCATCCGGGTGCACGGTGAGGAACTGCTGGAACAGCGAAACCTGGTCCGGCTTCGGCGGGCCGAGCCAGACCAGCGCGAAGCGCCAGGTTTCGTCGGCGTTGCCGCCCACGTCGTTGTTCGATGCCAGTTTAGCCAGGGCCCGTATACCGTCAGGCCGGGTGGCCGGGTTACGCGCCAGGTGCTTGGCCAGGAACAGCGCAACGATCGGGTCGTTCGGGCGTTCACGGGTCAGGCGCTGCAGGCCGGCGATGGCCTCGCTGCTGCCTTTGGCGGTAAAGCCCAGGGTGTTGTAGTACTCGCGGGCGATCAGGCCTTGAGGCTGACGGCCCTGGAAAATCTGGCGATACAACGCCACAGCCTGTTCACGCTCGGCCTCCGGCTCGCCCAGTTCACGCGCCTGTTCCAGCAACTTGGCGTTGTCCGGAACCGCAACGGTGATGTCCTGTTCCAGTTGCAAGGCCTGGCGCGGCACCGGGCTCAACGCTTGCAAACGGGCCAGGTACTTTTGCGCTTCGGCCGGGTGGTTCTGTTGCACCTGGATCAGGCCGATCCCGTACAGCGCATCCGGTTGATCCGGGCTCAGGCGCAGCAATTTCTGCCAGGTTTCCAGAGCGCGTTCGGGGTTCTTTTTCGACTGCCAGTAGTAGCCCTGCTCAATCAGCAGGGACTGCGGGTCGCTGGTTTCAGCGACGCTGGCGGTGGAGGCCAGGGCGGCGAGAATCGCAATGGCTAGCGTGTGACGGCGCATGCGGCCTCCCAGGAAAGTTTGACCGTACCGTCTTGTTCAAAACGGTACTTCTGATCGGCAAAGCCCTGGCTGAACAGGCTGAGCATGTAGTCGTAGTAGATCGGCTGCGCGGTGTCCGGCGCCGAAGGGGCCAGGGCTTTGGCGAGCGCGTCGTCGACCTTGGCCTTCTGCAACTGCGCCAGTGCGGTTTCGCCGCGAGCCTGGAAGAAGGCAACGGTGGAGGCCGAGAAGCCCATCGGCGTATAGCCGTTGTTTTTCTCGACTTCGCCGGTCAGTACATGGATTTTTTCCGGTGGGTAGCCGGTGGCCGATGCTGCGGTGGCCCGCGTCATGCCGCCCAGGGATTTCAACATGGGCGCCGCCAGCGGATCGCCCTTGGCGGTCATGCCGGCCCACATGTAAGTGCGGATCGCGTCATAGCTGCCCAGGTCATCGGAAAACGGGTCGACCACGAACAGCCCGGTGTTGGCGCTGGTGGCGCGGTAACCGACCCAGTTGGCCGCGAGGCCGTGAGGGTTGCTGGCCGTATCGGCAAGCATCTTGGCGTTGCTGTCGGCCACCTCATTCCAGCCGGCATTCGGGCGTTCTTTGTGGAAGCGACGCAGTTGCGCCAGCACCTGATAGCTCGGGTTGAAGCGCCACAGGCCACCGGCGTGCACGTAGCCCACCGGGCCTGGCAACAGCATCTTGCCGAGGCCAGGCACACGCACGATCAGGTTGCGTTCAACGTTGGCCAACAACAATTGCGCGTCGGCACGGTACTGCGGTGCATTCCACACGCGTGCCGCTTCGAGCAAGGCGTAGGCCATCCACAAGTCGGCGTCGCTGGCGGAGTTCGGGTCGATCACACCCCACGTGTTATCGGCTTTTTTGCCCCACAACCAGCCGGGCAGGTTCTGGCCGATGTCGGCGCCCGACATGTTGGCCTTGGTCCAGGTCCACAGCTTGTCGAAGCTCGCACGGTCGTTGCCGACCAGGGCAAAGAACATCGCATAGGATTGGCCTTCCGAGCTGCTCTCGGTGGGTTTCATGGACGAGTTCAGCACGCGCCCATCATCCTGCACGAAGCGCTTGGCGTAGTTCTGCCACAACGGCCAGTCGCAGGTTTGCGCTTGCGCGCTACCGACGAACATCACCGCGCCCAGCGCCGCCAGGGCCATGCTCTTAAGCGGGCTCATGCCAACCGCCGTTTTGCACGGGCACGCAGCGACAAGTAGACCAGGCTGGTGACCACGGCCAGGCCGAGGAAGGTGATCAACAGCATCCAACCCAGGTTCTGCGACAGTTGCCACTGCATGAATTTGAAGTAGTTGAGCTTGCCGACGTAGTACTGCTCATCGCCTACCAGCGAGCTGATTTGCGTGCCTTGCACCACCGCCAGGCTGCCTTGGATCGAGTCTTTATAGTCGTCACCGCCGATCAGCGCGTTGGTCGCTTCCAGCAGGCCCTGAGGCTGGTTGCTGGCGATCAGCACCACGCTGCGACCGCTCTTGAGCGGCGATTGGAAACCCGCCAGCCACGTGCTGTTGCTCAGGCCCTTGAAGGTAATGCCGGTGTTGGCCGGGTGTTGGTTGGCCGCCGGGTCCGGGCTGATCCAGCTGCGCACATAACGTGGCAGGTCAGACAGCAGGAACTGGTGTTGCTCGCCATCGCTGGTCGCCGGCAGGTATTGCTGCCACTGCTTGAGCAGCGGTTGGTTGGCAGCGGTAGCGAGCACCAACAGGTCTTTGTCGGCAACGCTTTGCACGTCTTTGGCCTGCACTACTTTTACCGCAGTGGCCGGGTAGCCGGTGGCTTCGCCAAAACGGCCAAGCACCGTCAGGTAGGCGGTCAGCTCGTCGGTACCGTAATTGTCGGGCATGACCACGGCCGACTCCGACAGGTCAGCCAAACGGGTGAACGGGAAACCCGAGTCGTTGAACACGCCCAGGTTCGGCATGGCGATGTAGTGCTGGTAGCCCGTGACGTCGAGGGTCGAGTCCGGGTCGACCGAACCGCGCATGTTGTCGACGATGATGTCGCGGCATTCGCCTTCTTTGATGTAGTCGTACATGAAGCGCACTTGCAGCTTGGACTTGGGCGATGCCGAGCTGATCGGCAACAGGGTCGTCACTTCACGCGGCAGGCTTTCGTCTTTCTTCAACTGGTCGAGCAGGGTTTGGCCACCGCCCAGGTTGCTCACCGACGGCAATGCCACGGACTTCATGAACTGATCATTCAGACCGATCAGCAGCGACGAGTTGGTCGACACCTGCTGCGGCGTGTAGCGGTATTTGAGCTTGAGCGGCACACCCTCTTCACGCCAGTTGAACAGGTCTGGCGGCAGGCGCATATCGACGCTGATCGCGCCTGGGTTGTAGCCCGACACGCTGAGTTTTTGCTGTTCGATCAACTCGCCCAGGCGGACCGGGCGGTTGCTTGGCAGCCAGTTCGGGGCATCGTATGGACGACGCGGTGCGAGGGTATCCAGCTTGGTGATCACCACGCTGTTACCGGCCAATACCGGGTTGCCCAGCACCACCGCGTTGGCGGCGCGCTTGAGCTCTGCACCGTCACGGCCGGTGACGATCAGCAGCTTGCCGTTGGCGTCGTTCGGGTTGGCGATGAGGGTGAGGGTCGGGCCGGCCGGCTTGGCGACGGCAACACCGTGTATGTCCATCGCATCGGCAGTTTGCACCAGCACGATGGCGTTGCCTTTGGCCGGCAGCTCACCGAGGGTGGTTGGGAACGTTGCGCCGCGGTAGCTGGCGAGGCCGCCGATCCACGACGACAGAGCGCCGGCGGCTTCCAGCGCGGCGCTGTCGGGAGCGGTGGCGAACACGAACGGCAGGCTCACCTGGCGTGCGTCACGCTTGTCGAAGAACGGCAGCGGCAGCACGGCCAAGTCGTCTTTGAGCACGATCGGCTCGACCTGCACTTTCAGCTCACTGCTGTTGCTGATCTTGGCCCACAGGCTGCTGTGCAGTGGGTCTTCGCAAGACATGGTGTAGTGGCCGATGAACTGCAGGCTCAGGCGGTTGAACTCGGTGATCAAGTGCGCTGGGATCTGCACCAACTGCTCTTGCGGCGTGCCCGCGCCTTCTTTAGGCAGCGGCAGGCTGGCGGCGACTTCGCCGTTGACCAGCACGTTGATCTGCGACAGATCGGCCAGCAGCGCCGGCGAGTAGCTGTACTTGAGCAACAGTTGCGCGCCCTTCACCACTTCATCGGCACGGATATCAAAGTTGACGCTGTCGGACGACTCCACACCTTGCAGGTTCATGGTGTCGCGACGCCCCAATTGCTTGAGGGTCAGGCTGTAGCCGGTGTCGGTACTTTGTACCGGCACGGTGGCAACCGCTTGCTCGGCAGCTTGCGCGAGGGTGTTGAAGCCCATCAGCGAGGCGATCATCAGCGCCAGTGCACGGCGCGGATGAGGGCGAGCGAATATGTTCGAGGTCATGGCTTGTCCATCAGCGTATCTAGCGGTTTTGTGGGGGTGCGGCTCAAGGCCAGACGCAGTTCGTGTAGGGTGGCGCGGCCGAGGGTGAACAAGCCGCCGATGCCGATGGAGCCGACTTCGCGCAGGGCCGCCAGCGGCGTATCCGGCTGACCGGCGCCCCAACTCGCGGCCCAGGTATCGGCGCGGGAGAAAGTCAGGCGAACCAGTTCGCTTTGCTGGCGCAGGCTGAGGGCTTCGAATTGGGCGCCGATCTGCGCGCCCTTGCTGAACACCACGCGGGCGTCAAACAGGCTGTCCTGGCCGTTGCGCGACAGTACCAATTGCACGCGTTCACCCTGGGTGATCGAGTGACCATCGGAAAGCATCAAACCGAAGCCGTTTTGCGAGAAGTCCTGGGTGGTGCCATCAAGCACGCGGCCGTCGGCGCAAATGATGCTCACTGGCAGCTTGGCGCTGACACGCGGCTCGGAACGCACTTGGCGTGCTTCCGAGGCCACGGCCACGGCGGCACTGGTGATGATCAGGTTATAGAGGGTCCAGGTCAGGTTGATCGCCACCGTCACGGCAGTGGACGCATCGCCCCAGATCAACTGGTGGATACCGAAGCCGAGGCCGATCAGGTTGACCGCCAACAACACCAGGTAGGGCCGGGCGAGTTTCCAGTCGAAGAACTGCTTGTCGATGATGCCGCCCTTGTCGGTGACGTTGAAGCCACCCGCCTTGGGATTGACCAGCGCGACCAGCACCGGCGGCAGGATGTACCAGGCCAGTACGGTCTCGTACACCTCGTTCCAGAACGAGTGACGGAAGCGCCCCTGGATCCGCGAGTTGGTCAGGCTGGAGTGCACCAAGTGCGGCAACACATAGGCGACGATCATCAGCGCCGATGCGTGGAAGATTTCTGCGCCGAAAATCAGGTAGGCCAGCGGCGCGGTCAAAAACACCAGGCGCGGCAAACCATAGAAAAAGTGCAGCATGGCGTTGGCATAACAGATGCGCTGGCCCCACTTCAGGCCTTTGCCCAGCAGCGGGTTGTCGGTGCGGAAAATCTGCGCCATGCCCCGTGCCCAGCGAATACGCTGGTTGATGTGGCGCGACAGGCTTTCAGTGGCCAGGCCCGCGGCTTGTGGGATGGCCAGGTAAGCGGTGTTGTAGCCCAGGCGGTTGAGCTTGAGCGCGGTGTGGGCGTCTTCGGTCACGGTCTCAACGGCTACGCCGCCGATTTCCAGCAGCGGCTCACGGCGGATCACGGCACAGGAGCCACAGAAGAAGGTGGCGTTCCACAGGTCGTTGCCGTCCTGCACCAGGCCGTAGAACAGCTCACCTTCGTTGGGCACGGCGCGGAACGTGTCGAGGTTCTTTTCAAACGGGTCCGGCGAGAAGAAGAAGTGCGGCGTTTGCAGCATCGCCAGCTTCGGATCTTTCAGGAACCAGCCCAGGCTCACTTGCAGGAAGGAACGCGTCGGCACATGGTCGGCGTCGAACAGGGCGATGTATTCGCCGTCGGTGACCTTCAACGCTTCGTTGAGGTTACCGGCCTTGGCGTGGAAGTTATTGTCGCGTCGGATGTAGTTCACGCCGACCTTGCGGCAGAATTCGCGGAAGTCGTCGCGGCGACCGTCGTCGAGCACGTGGACGCGCAGCTTGTCCTTGGGCCAGTCCATCGCCTGGGCGGCGAAAATGGTCAGCTTTACGATGCTCAGCGCTTCGTTATACGTCGGGATGAACACGTCGACCGTCGGCCACTCTTCCGGCTCAGTCTTGAGCCACACCGGCGTGCGGCGCAGCGGCCAGGCGGTTTGCACGTAGCCGAAGATCAGCACGATCAGGGCGTAGAACTCGGCCGCGACCAGGCCGTAGCCGAAGAACATGTCGACCCAGGTTTCAAAGCCGAGGGTGGAGGTGAGGCGCCAGAACATGTAGCGCAACGACGCCACCAGCGACAACACCACCAAGGCGAGGATCGCCAGGCGCCCCGGGATCTTGCGCAGTACCAGCACCGCCAGGAAGCACACGGCGGCAAACAGGCATTGGCTGTAGAGGTCGAGCGGCGCGCTGATAATGCCCAGCAGCAGCATGGCGCCGAGCACGCAACTGGCAACAACCAGTACCGTACGCAGCGCCGAAGGCCACCGATTGAAGCGCGCGATGGCGCCATTTAGGCGCTGTTCAGCGCGCCCTTCGACGAAGGGCGTGGAGGACGTAGTGTCGGTCATGGGAGGTCCGAGTCGATTCGTTCGAGCAATGCGCGGCACAGGGCATGGATGTCCTGGCTGCCGATACTGTTGACGGTGGGGTCAAGGGGATCACGCCCGTAGGCCTGGGCTTCGCTGAACGCGGGGTCGCGGTGGACCGTCCCCAACAGGGCAGCACCCAGGCGGGCCTTGAACACCTCGGCCATGTCCAGGCTGAAGCGGTGGGCACCGTCCAGTTGGTTGATCACATAGAAGCGTCGTGGCGGTTTTTTGCGATTGAGAGAGGGCTTGAGCACGCTGTCCATCTGATCGAGCGTGCTGAACGACGCCACGTCCGGCTGCACCACTACCAGCACTGCGTCGGCGACCGACATGGCTTGGCTGAAGTACACGGTATTGCCGGCCGGGACGTCGATGATCACGGTGTCCTGGCCGTTCAATTTGAGGCCGGCCAAGCGTTTACTCAGCCACTCGTCATCCTGGCCCAGCCAGCGATTCAGGCTCTGTTGCTGCTCGTGGTCGGTAGCACCGAATGCCACCAGGCGGCACCCGGCAAAACCGCGCTCGGGCAGCGCTTCCCAGCTTTCATTGAGCAAGCTGGTCGCGCCTACGCCGGGCATGTCGAGACCGAGGCACAAGTGGTGGCGCAGGGCGTTTTGCGGGTCCAGGTCCAGGGCCAGTGCCGGGCGCCCCTGACGCTGCAAACCACTGGCAATCGCGGCAGTCAGGGTGCTGCGGCCAACGCCGCCTTTTACCGAGACAACCACCACGACGTTGGGGCTGGAATGCTCCGAGTACACCTCACCGTCCCGCCCTTCCACCACTTCGGGCGGCTGCAGGTGGTCGGCTTCGCCTTGGCTCAGCTCTTCCAACAGACGCAGCAAAGGCGCTGACGGCGCTTCAATCACAGGCAGGGCTCGAACGACCGCCGGGGTTTCCAGGACCTCTACATCGTCCTCGATGAACTCGTGGACGAAGTCGATCTCGCGGTAGCCACTCGGGTTGGCACCCAGCTTGTTGAATAGTTTTGAAATGTCATCTGCTCGACTCACTCACTGCCCCTCCCCACCTGGTTTGCGCTTTAAAGGCGATAAAAAGGTCAGCAATAGGCTGACCTTGTATTTTTTTAGTTATGTGGTGTCGGGCTCATTCTGTGATATCACAATGATGGTGTCAGTATTTTGATGCTTTTCGCTCAATCTTATCCGACGAACGGCGTGGCGCCATTTTTATGACAGATTATTTAGAGAGAATGCATTCGCTGTAAGAACATGAACTTGCACTGATTTATCGTATTATTTGTTGGCTGAGTGGTCAGAAACGGCACTAATCTGACATACCCATAAACAAATATTCGATTGCCCTACACTGTCTCAAAAATTTGCCTACACACAACCGCGATTAAACGGACGGTTTATATCGCGCGACAGAATACGGAAACCTCGCCTGTATTCAAGGGCGAAACTGCCGAGCGGTCGATCCGCAACCGCCCGCAAAGCCACGGCCCGTATATCGCTGTGCAGGCAGCCAAGACGACAAAGCAAAACCCACGCCGAATGACACAGGGCCGACACCTCCAGAGCGCTAAACCTGCTGAGCCTGGAAGATACGCCCCATTAACTAGACCAAATTGATCGCAGTCAGGCTGTAGGCTTTTGCTGCTGATGCTCACGCCCGGCAAAAAAAGGTATTGGACTACGAGAAAGGTGCGGACACGTGCGCGCAAGGGAGTTGAAACTTGTGACGGCCGGGCACCCGAGTGCCCGGTTTTGAAGCAAACCTGCCTTGTCAGCGGACACGGCGCTCGGTGAACTGGTAGTCGTCCTGGCAATCGCTGGTGGGGTCCGATGCCACACTCACATAATGAACGGTGTCTGCGTCCAGCAGCTTATAGGTGTACACATCCGGCGAACGCACGCCATCTGTGCGCAGCTCATTCTTACCATTGGCCGCCGCCCACGAACCTTGCTCGGTCTGGATCACCTGCGTCTGCTGCGCATCGCGGTAGAAGGTAATAACGAAACGACCGTCAGGCTTGAGGGTATTGGTCCACGACAGGAACTGGCATTTACCGGTCTCGGTGCGCAAGCCTTTCCAAGTGCCAACCAGCGCGGGGTCGTTGGCCGACTGATGGGTGGAGCACGCACCGAGAGCGGCGGTGAGGAGGACGAGGGACAGGGAGAGAGTCCGTTTCATATGGGGCTTCCTTTGGTTTGGACAAGATTGCCGAGATAGACCCTTCGGCATTAAGAGAAGAATCCTACCCTTGCTGGTCGAAAAAAGGGGCGAGTGTGAGAAAAGCTTGGGTTTTGCAAAAATAGTCAGAATTCAGGGGTTTACAGAACCTTTCCAATCGCTATAATCGTCGCCCTAACACGCCGGTATAGCTCAGTTGGTAGAGCAACTGACTTGTAATCAGTAGGTCCCGGGTTCGACTCCTGGTGCCGGCACCACATTAGGCTCCATTGCATTCCACCGAATGCTCTGGAAGCCCCGAAAACCCGCCCTTTGGCGGGTTTTTTCGTTCCAGGACCCTCTGTCGGGATCCAACAAAATCCCCCTTCCCCGAGGGTATGTTAGGGGTACTGCGATTTTCCGGTCAGGAGCGCGTACCCCTATGCCACGTCTAGCGATCCCTCTCAGCGACCTGCAATGCCGCACGGCCAAAACCCGCGAGCGCGCCTACAAACTGTTCGACGGTGGCGGCATGTACCTTTTCGTCAAACCCAATGGCGTGAAGACCTGGCGCTTGAAGTACACCAAGCCCAGCGGTAAGGAAGGCACGCTCATCATCGGCAATTACCCCATCGTTACCCTTTCCATCGCACGACGTAAGCGAGACGAGGCCAAAGCGTTGCTGCTCGACAACCTCGACCCAATGGAAGAAAAGAAGAAGGCCAAGATCGTAGCCCAGCGGGCGGCACTGCTTTTCGAAACCGTTGCTCTGGAGTGGCACGCCGACATGTCCCGTCGCTGGACCGAAGGACACGCAAAAACCGTGATGAGCCGACTGCGTACCCACGTCTTCCCGCTGATCGGCCAACGACCCATCGCTGAACTCGATACCCATGACCTGTTAGAGATCACCCAGCGCATCAAGGAACGCGGCACCATGGATGTGGCGTTACGGGTACAGAACTACTTATCCACCATCATGCGCGGGGCCAAAAGGGCTCGGCAGATCACCATGAATCCTGCATTGGATCTGGCAGGCTCGATTCACGCGCCGCGCACAGTCCATCGCCCGGCCCTATCCCTCAACCGCCTACCCGAACTGCTACACCATATCGACAACTACAACGGCCGCGAGCTGACACGCCTTGCCGTCCTACTCACGCTGCATGTATTCGTCCGCTCCAGCGAACTGCGCTTCGCGCGATGGAGTGAGTTCGACCTCCAACGCGCCATGTGGGAAATCCCCGATACACGTGCACCGATTGAAGGGGTACGCAACTCCACTCGCGGGACCAAGATGAACGGCGACATTCAAATGGTTCCGCTGTCGCCGCAGGTCATCGAAATACTGGAGCGCCTGCGAAGCCTCAGTCGTTTTTCAGAGTTAGTGCTACCGGGCGACCACAAGTACTGGAAGCCCATGTCCGAGAACACGGTGAACACCATGCTCCGCAACGTCGGCTATGACACCAGCAAGGACGTGTGCGGCCACGGCTTCAGGACCATGGCCTGTAGCGCCCTGCTGGAGTCCGGGTTATGGACCGACGCAGCCATCGAAAGACAAATGAGCCATAAGGAACGCAACCGCGTGCGCGCCGCGTATATCCACAAAGCTGAATTTCTGGAGCAGCGCCGGCTGATCATGGCGTGGTGGAGCAACTACATCGACGCCAACCGCCATGGGCATGTGACGCCTCACGAATTCGCTCACCCAGTCGGTGACAACATCACCGCCCTGCAAAAAAGCCGTGGCGCATTCAAACGCGGGTAAACGTGTGAAATCACCGCAGTCCGCCCTTCCATGCGGGTCCATCCAAGCGGGGCTGCAAAGCCGCCCTGCTTGGATGGACCTCATTTAAAAAATCTAAAGCCCACGCAACTGTCTGTGGAAAACCACTGATTTCCACCGGTGGATAATTTTATCTACAGCCGCAGAACTCCCGAAAATTCGAGCCTTGACCCGAATTATCCACAGGCGTAGAAAAGATCGGGCAAAGCGCTGTCGTCGACAGCAACCCAGGTAGCCAGAACCTTTGAGGCTACGCCACACCGTGGTGGTTCTCCCAAAGTGCGATTAGCGTCCGGCGGCTCGCACGGTCACTCACCGAGTGATGGATGCCTACTTCAGATCATTGCCATTGCGGCAAATACATCCCCCTACCCAGCTGCCCTGCAGCAACCTATCCGCTTGGCCATTTCACTGCGCCAACTTGCGCCCGTCTCTTTCTCCCGGAAAGAGACGGGCGCTCCTACCGCTGCTGCAGCCCAGCTCGTACAAGGCTTTGCGGCATTCCCCCTCGTGACAATCGGCGTGACAAACACCGAAGTCACCCACAACAGCGATGCAGATGATGGTGCCGCAGCCCACGGAATGGACGGCACCTGACTGACAGTCAGGCATGCCCCGGTCATCGCTTCACTGCCTTCACCCGACTCAGGATCTCGCGGCGCTGGTCTCGTCAGCTAGCGCAGCCTCCACCCGCCCACTTCTTCGGAAGTGCTCAGGAGGCCAGATCATGAGATGCCCAAGCTCCCGGGATGCGCTCCCCGGTCGGAAAGAGCCGCCAGTCCCGCGTTAGTGGACAACCCTCACAGGTCGCAGGGGCCTTGATCCCTGATAACACTCAACATCCTTGGCGGGATGACGTGGGGAAGGTTTTAAGAGTTTGCTTCGAGAGGAGTTCGATCATGGCATTCGTCGGTAGACGAGACGGGCGAAATTTTGGCTATGGCCGGCAGTTGAGTTATGCCGGGCCACAGGCATTGCGAGATCTATTTGGCGGAGGGCATTACGGCACAGTCAAAGCGCACAGTGATCGCTGGCAGGCATTTGTACGCTGGTGTCACTCGGAAGATGGGCCGGGGTTTAACGATGCGCGGCAGATTGATCGGCAGACTTTGCTGGATTACGCCGGACATCTACGCCAGCAAGTTGAACAAGGTGAGTTCACCATTGCCACCGCGCAAAACCGGTTGTCCAGTGTGAACCGAACAATGGCCGCGCTTCGCGGTGACCCGTATGTGAAAGTGCCGAGTCCGAGCAAGGCGTTGGGAATGCAGCGCAACAGCGTTCGTTGCTCGGTTCCGCAAGGCCAAGACCGCGAACAGGTGAAGCGGATCGTCGACGTGCTCTGCGAACATCAAATGCCGCGCGCGGCGGCCATCACTCAGTTGGCGCGAGCCACCGGCATGCGCTTACGCGAGGCCATTTTGGCCGACCTTCCGCGCCTGAAGCGGGAGTCCGAACAATACGGGAAGATCAACATCCAGGACGGCACCAAAGGTGGCCGCTCAGGTGCGTCGGCACCCCGCTGGATTACAGTAGATGACCATATTCGTGACGCGCTGAGGTTTGCCGAACAGGTCTCGCCAGACGGTAGCCGCAACTTGCTTGCACCGGACGAAAACTACCTCGGTTTTCAACGGCAGATCGTCCGCCCTGCACGGGACATCCTCCATACGCACGACCTCGAAGGCTTCCACGAGTTGCGCGCGGCCTATGCGTGCGAACGCTATGAGCAAATCACTCGACATCTCGCACCCATCTACGGTGGCAACTGCTACCAGCTCGACCGACTCCTTGATCAGGAGGCCCGAGTGCAAGTCAGCTATGAGCTGGGGCACAGTCGTATCGACGTGGTGTCGGCTTACATTGGGGGTCGAGCATGAGCATGGCATTCGATATGGAGCTGTTCCTGTCAGGCGTCCTGACCGGGTCGCATACCACACGCCAACGCCACCTGCGTCAGGCGAAGGCTATCCAAACAGCAATCGCTGAGCGCTGGCAACGGGACAATCCATGGACTTGGCAGAGAAAACACCTTTCGTGGTTTTTGAATCACCACCTAAACCAGCACACTGAATCGACGCGCTATTACTATTTGCTGACCATGCAATTACTCACTCATCGCTTAGGAAAACCCTGGCAGATCAACCGCCAGACGAAGGTCAGAAAACGGCCCAGAGTGTGTAAAAACGTTTTCCAGCACAGCACGCTTCCGAAACCAGACTGAAATTCGCGTTTCTACGCAAAATCTGTGTCTGCTCACTTGCCGATAAATTTCAGATTTAACGTAGATACGCCCACTTCAATTTTGGCGAAGCGTTTTTACACACTCTGGGCCAGAAGCGGACGCTCCGTCCATATCTCTTTTCGCAGGAAGTCGCCCAATGACGCCCGCCAAGGATCCTCCGATCACGTTTGATTTTTTGCTTGGAAAGCCTGTTGGAGCTCGTATTTGCTAGGAACTGACTTGCCTGAAATGATTTGATCGGAGGGGGCCCTAAGGGTCGAATAGCGACGGGGATAGTCATGGTCAGACCACGATTACGAACAATTGAAACCGTGGTCTGACCCGAACTCCTCTTATTTGAAGGACGTTTCACTCGCCTGTTGAGGCAGCGAGCGAATGACAGATATCGGGGAGTTGTTACCGAATCGTTGGCAACCGACTCAGTTACGCAAGATGAGATGCCTCGACGCTTACGAGCAAAGCGCAATATAAATACTAGCTCTAACAGCTGCTCGACTGGCGTCAGCGTGATGAGTACTCGCATTGAGAGATAGGATGCGCAGCAAATCGCGAGACTCGTAACCGGCCAGAGTGGTCACAGCGAAGAAATCTAGACGTTGACTCAACGCTCTGATGGCAATTCGCCCCTAAAAAGCACTATGCTCGCAACTTCGCTAGGCCAGTAAAGTGTTAGCGCAGACATGCCAACACTGCCTCCAGAACACAATTGATCTGTCGACTTGCATCGCTATTGCGACTACGACAGTCGTCCACTCAGGAAAAGGACATCCAGATGAGCATGATCACATGGGTAAAAAAAGAGAACAAACCCAACGCGGTGATTTTCGTACACGGTTTAAAAGGGGGCCAAGAGACCTGGTCTTTTGACGATAACATCTCATTCCCGAGTCTTTTAGCGACCGACCCGCAGCTGAGTGACCGTTACGATATTGGATGTTTCAATTATTTCACCACATTCACCACCACGTATGGTGTTACCAAAGGCTTATTTGCACGCCTATTTAGCTCAAGGAAGAGTATCAGAACAAATCTTCCAATCACTGAAATCGCTCAATTGTTACGCACAGAATTTGAAGTTAATCTAAGTGATTACGAGAAAGTCATGGTCATCGCACACAGCATGGGTGGCCTGATATCAAAGGCATGCATTCTTGGCCAGTTAGAGGAAACCCAGTCAACAGCAGTTAAGGGATTTATTTCCCTTGCAGTCCCACACACCGGGGCAAAAATTGCGAACATGGGGTCTTTCCTGTCCTCTAACGTTCAACTTAATGATCTGAGTGTCTTGAGTGATGCGGTCTACCAATTCAGCCGAGACTGGATAAACACGTCAACCCCACCACCTACAAAATACATCTATGGCGCACATGATAAATTTGTCGACAAAAAAAGCGCACTTGCAATTGAAAGCCTGAAAAAAGACTCAAGAGCGGTAGATGAAGACCATACCAGTATCTGCAAGCCCAAAAGCAAAGACGAAACAGTCTACAAAGCGGTAGTTAAGTATGTTTTAGAGTTTGAAGCGGCATACAAAGCCCCTCTTGCAGTACAGGACTTCAAAGATAACAACCAATACGACGATCATTTTTTTGTACTCAAGATGGTCATAGCCGATGTTCATGAAGGCATTACAGGCAACGCAAAAGGATACTTCTTTAATGCCGAAGAAGCTAGGAAACTGTTTACTAGTGACCATGACAAAAAGCTTCTCAGTGTCCTGTACGGTAAAGTACGAGAGATTTACCGCCAAGAACACGAACACCATATAGCGAACAAAACTACGCCAGATCAGTTCGTACAACGAGTGCATGCTAAAATAATGAGCGAAGACGGTTCATACCTCAAAACTTTGTTAGCTGAATTGGATGGTGTTCACAAAAAAGGAATGATTCATCAGCTTGCCAACAAGGAGGATATTGACGTTGTGTGGTCCGCCAATACTTCCATTGAGGATGTACTAGCTAAAAAAGGATCATCACAATGAACCAAACGCTGCCTTATTTATTGATAGACGATGATTTTTCATTAAACTATTCGTTGCTAGCACTCATAATTTATAAGTTAGGCGTATCCTCTAAGAAAAATGCAATATTGGACTTTGAAAAAATCCAAGTATTTATATACCTTACAAAAAACCCTTCAAAGATAAACGAGGTGCTGAGATTAGCAGGAAAAAAATTCGTACCACTCAACTCTCAGTACACCTACACTATTGAGAGCCTGTCAACAAATGTTGATATACTCTTCAATCGATCAAAGCTTAAAATTCTAATCAGAGAATTAGCAGCACGTGGAATGTTGGCATGTGACAATCAAACTGATCCGAGTTCAATTAAGTACCTATTGAGCCCGGCAGGAAGTTTTTTTGTAGAAAGCCTGATTGACTCGACCTCCGACGAAGCAGTGTCTCCTTCGCAACAGCACTCTATCAGTCCAGATAGCCAAAACTACTTCTCCGCAGCTTTAGAGGTAATAGATAGTCTATTGACTTTACAAGCGCAAACAACTACCAAACTTTATTCATATCTCAATGAAGTTTTCAAAAGGAATTGAAATTGAAATCACACATCAGTATTAGCGGTCTCAATCTCGTTGGCTATCGAAAGATTTACTCAATACCTTTTTTCCCAGGTGTGAACATTATTTACGGAGATTCAGATACTGGTAAGTCGAGTATTCTAGAGTTTATAAATTATCTACTCGGTGCCAGCAGCATTGAACTTTCAGACGAAGTTAACGCAACCATCGAGTACGCAGCTCTGGAGCTAGAAATAAATGGTGTCTCTCTCACCATAAAGCGCAATATCTACGATCCAAAAGCACACATAGAAGTTTATCCGTGCGTATTTGAAAAATGCGCTGATTTCTTTCCAAAAAAATATTCGCCCAACTTTACTGACACACATGCTCCAGATGGTTTTTTTTCCGACTTCTTATTGGATAGCTTAGGCTTCCCGAAAGTAAAAATTAAGGTTTCACCTTCCAAAGCAGATTCTGAAGTAAAACGGCTCAGCTTTCGAAATCTATTCAAATATGTATATGTCAACCAAGACGATGTCGGAAGCAAAAGCTTCTTAGATTTAAACAACTGGATAAAATCCACTAGCAACCGTGAAGTCATTAAATACATTTTCAATGTTTTGGACTCAAGCATAGCAGAACTAGAAGTTCAAGTTGCTGAGCGCACTCGCGAAAGTAAGAAACTTCTTAACAAATACACATCCGTTTCTGAATTCTTAAGAGAGACGGGCTACGACAGCCAGACCTCCATAGATGAATCGATAACAAAAATAGATAAAACCATAGATGCACTTGAAATCGAATTTACAAAAATCAACGACTCTATGGTCGCCAGCTCTCAAAACCACACAGAACTTAAAGCGATTTTCAACGAGCTATCATTAAACGAAAAACACGCAACACAGGAAATCATTAAGACGAGAGCGCAAATAGAAAAGTACTCACGTTTGAAAAATGATTATGAAAATGACATTGCAAAAATAAATAGCATCATTCATGCACAAACTAGGATTGGTCAAACTACTGAGCATGCTAACCCCTGCCCTGTTTGCGACACTCCTATCGAGCCAACGCAAGCGACTGATAGTTTCCCAGCAGTCAACAGAGACACCCTGTCGGATGAACTGAATTCCATTCAGAAAAAAAAGAAAAGCATACAATCGCTAATTGATGAGCTATCGACCAAATCGCGTGAATTAGCTAAAGACCAAGCAGCATACAATTCGGACCTGTCTCGCGCGAGAGAAATGTTGGACACCGAAAGCCAAGCAATGATCACGCCGTATCTTACGCAGCGCGATACCCTGGTTAAGGAAATCGCATCCAACAAAAAAGCTCGCGACTACCTAGTTAACAATATACGCGTTAGAAATCAGCAGCAAAAAATCCATGACACGTATGAAAATTTGAATTTGGCAATAAAGCAATTAAACGAGCGACTTGCTGAGCTCAGAGAGACGGCTCCAAGTATTGCCGAAGTTTTGGAGGCGCTTGGAGATTACCTCAGCAAATATCTCAAGAAAGTAAATATTAAGAGGCAGGAAGGGATTAGCATCAGCCCTAAAAGCTTTGCGCCTGTTATCCGAAATCGTGATTATCTTAACATAACGTCGGGTGGACTTAGAACGATATCCTCCGTCGGTTTTATGATTTCCCTTCTAGAGTATGCGATTGACTCTGAAATAAACCACCCCAGGCTACTAATGATTGACACAGTAGGTAAATATCTGGGCAAAACCACGAAAGAGAAGTATCAAGATCAGACTAACGTACAGGAAGATACTCGCGAAGGTATTTCTGACCCACTGAAATACCAAAATGTTTATGAATATCTGCTTAGCGTAGCTAATAAAGCCGAAGAGAAAGAAGTTCCATGCCAGATAATTTTGGTAGACAACGACGTGCCTGATACATTTGTTAATCGGTACAAGGCTTACATCGTTGCTCACTACAGTTCTACTGGAGAAAACGGGCTAGCCGTGGGGCTGATCGACGATATTGAACAACAAGTAAATAATTAAGGAAAAAATAGGAATCAGGGACGGATTTATTTGATTAAAAATAGATCCGTCCCCTTTATCAGGATTTATTTTCTCGGCATGTGCTAATCGAAAACAGATAAATCTGTCCCCTTTTCCGTGCCTTTTCCGGATTATCACCACGTATCCGTACAGAGCGACCTACAGCTTGCAGGGTGACCGCGTGATGGTCTTCCGGATTCTTCACCAGCATTCGGAGCGTCGGGAGGATTGGTGATCGTTAATATGCAGAAGCGTCCAGGTATTTGACCCACTGATTACAGGTCAGTAGGTCCGACTCGTCACCACAGTACAAAGCCCCTTAACTCTGGGCTTTGTGGTATCTGGCGCTTGGATGAATATCGGCAGTTGCAAGAAAATAAATCCGTCCCCTTTTTCGTTTGTCCCCTTTTTCGTTTTGTTATTTCTGGGGATTTGCTTCGCCTTCCTGTGGCGACTGCCTAGCCATCATTACGCACCTTTCTGTATTCCTTGAGCAGACCGCTTTGCCTCCATTTCCGGAAATAAATCTGCGGCTCTCTTTTTCAATTTTGGTCATTTGGGTAGAGAAAAAGTAGGCAAATATTGTTATGGATCGCTATAGTGGCCAGTAGATGGCCATTTCTGCGATTTATATTCAGATTTGTGATTTTCTGTCGATGAATGGTTCAGTGAATTGTAAGAGCATTGTGAAGGAGTACGTTATGCCCTCGTTGGATTTCGATCAAGAAAAAGTGTTGTTCCGAGAGTTTTACTCCGACAATTTGAACTTGCTTGGGGATGCAAAGCTTTCATTTTGCGCATTGATTAATGCACTAGTTACTCACTCTGGAAATGTTGCCCTATCTAAAATTGAAGGGCGAGTAAAAGATAAAGAAGAGTGCATTAGAAAATTCAACATTAAATATAGAAAGAACCTTGAGGCAGAGCAAAAAATTTACTCTATTCAAGAACATATTACAGATCTTATAGGTCTTAGAGTTGTCTGCTTGTACGAGGACGACATAGAAAACATCAAAAACATTTTATGCGAGCATTTTGATTTAATTGATGTCACTGATAAAATTTCTTTAATTGAAAAAACCGAAGATTCCTTTGGTTATAAAGGGCTTCACTTAGATCTGAAACTGGGTGAAGATCGCAGAAAAATGTCTGAATACCAGGCATATTCTAATTTTAATTTTGAAGTTCAGATAAGAACTATAATTCAAGACTCATGGAGCGTATTGGACCATAAAATAAAATACAAAAAATCCATTCCCAATCGACTGAAACGAAGGATAAATACTCTTGCCGCTCTTTTTGAATTGGCAGACCGAGAGTTTAGAGAAATACGAACTGCAACGGATGAGGAAATAAGAAGGGCAGAGGCGGTAGAGGTTGAGGATCTAGAAGATACCCCAACAGGTCTTGATCAAAAACAGCCTTTATCCGAATCTGCAGTAAATGGTGGGAGCTTGTTAACTGCTTTTGGATTCTTAAAAATCGCGAAGCATTTTTTTAGAGATTTTGATTTCGAAGCTCATAAGGTAGATGGCTTTACTCAAGAGATAGTTTCTATCGAGCAAGGTATCACTCGGAGTGAGTTTAACTCCTACATGAAAAATAATATCTCTAGGGTTAAGCAATACAAAGCCTCTTTTGAGGCCGCATCAAGTACTGCTGAAGCTCTGAACCCTTACACCATAATCAGACACTGCTTGTATCTCGGAAACAAAGAGAAATTTTCTTCGATTTTAACGAATGTATCAAAAGAGGCTTTCGAACAATGGCTAGCATTAGCTGAAACTGGTGCTTGAATGGCTTTAATCTTACGTCACCATCGAAAGTCAAAGGTGTTCAAAAATAAATTCATTACCTTTCGACGAGGCACCAGAGACTGTAGAACAGGCTATCTATTGAGGTTCGAAAACAACTAAAAAAAACGCTCTACTCAGCGTCGTTTTGGATCGGAAGTGGTGAAAGAAATTAACCGAAAGCAACCGGTGAGGGCGTTTACAAATTCTGGGGCGATTCAATGTGTGGCAAACTCAAGGTTGTGCCTTAGCCGAGTCAAGTAGTGATGAGAACAGATCTACGAGATCACGAATTTCCTGAGCTGTACCGAAAGCTTCTAACTCTATTTCCAGATAAGCCGTGGCTGAAAAGGGTAGCAAGCCTGCAACACCAAGTGAACGAAAATCCTATTTCCAAGTTCTGGCTCTGGCAGGTCAACGTCGTAGCATATGGCCTTGCTGCTTTCGACGCTCATGGCTTGGAGCAGGTCAATATTGAATGCTGGAATGCCGTCAAGCAGGCAATGATCTTCGTATGCCAGGTCTTGGACATCCACGATACCGCCCAACCCGATAATGCGCGGATGTTACGTGGGCGTATCAAAGGTGCTCTGAGTAATCCAAACGACATGCGAGGCATTCGTTTCGAGCTGGGGATGGCAACACATCTCTTCAGGCAGGGATGTTCGATCACTTGGACTGATGAGCATCGAGGCGATGAGACCTTCGACTTACTTGCAGGCGTGCCGGGCGTTGGGTTAGTTGAAGTTGAGTGCAAGACTCTTTCTGCTGACAAGGGAGAACCTATACCTCGGGATACCGCTTACGCCTTTATCAATCGCCTGCTGCCAAAAATAGATCCGGCGTTGCCTTTTCAAGGGCGTTTTCTCTATGCCATCTCTTTGGTTTTTCAAAACAACATCCCAAAAGAGACGGCTGCGCAAGGGGTCATCGCGGCGGGAGTTGCCGAAGCTATAAAGCGTGGGGATCAATCTCTTGACGGAATTTGCTCGATCCACCTGCAGGCGTTGGATCTACAATCCCTAGGGATTGGGCTTGAGCCAGATCTTCTGCTTGATTATTCAAACAGAATGCTCGGGTATGAACCTGCACACCAAGTTATCAAGGACTTGGCCAAGGCCGGATACCTTGCTATTCGTGTTCAAAGCGTGGTGCCCAGTAAGCTCGAGTCAGCGATGAACGATTTGGCGAAAAGGTCTATCCGTAATCAGTTGACCGGAAAGCGCCCTGGCTGTCTGGTAATGAGGATTGAGCGCCATTCGGGCGATAGTCTTGAGGTACTCGCCGAAGATGAGGGCAACTGGCTGGCGACAAGCGCGACAAAGCTGTTGCTGAATCCCGCGCATTCCCACCTTGCGGCCGTTGTGTTTGTCAGTGCGCCAGCGGTGACAACCGTAACCGAGTCTTCCGAAACCGAGCAGAGCAAAACCTACATCTTCGAGAATCAGCAAGGGAATTACCCGCTCCTAGGCCTAAACCGCCTTTTTGAAAGTCGGTAATGGGTGAACGTATGGTGGCTGCTTTGGGCCGCCCCCTGCGTGTGACCCATAGCTGAAATACTCGGCTACGCTCCAGCTCTGGAGGTTTACTCGGGCATATTCTGCTATGGATTATTACCCCAGATCGATGGTACCCAGACTCACCATACATCCCGAGTTCGATTCCACTGAACTCCATAACTAGCTGATTTATTTATAGTTACCGGTTGGGGTACGTAAAATTTTCCACCGAACTCCAGACCCGCAGAAAACCTAGCCCCGCCGGCCATTACCGTTCGTCTGGTGCCGCACCATTTAAAATCAAAGGCTTGCAGCGATGCAGGCCTTTGTTTTTTGTGCGAAACGTAACAAGACACGTAACAAGCCGCTTATCTAGGCGACCTCCGTGGGCACTTAGCTCCAATTTGAGGGCTGCTTCTATGTCAACGACTCCCACCGCCCCCCCCTGAAATAGCTCGCCTGATGCAAACGCATGGGGACCTTTTCGATAAGCATTTCTCGCATAAGCTGGATGAACAGTCCGCCGTACTGAAAGCTCACCTCCTGATAGAGGGCGTCATCCGTGACTTCAACTACCGCTCAGTTCAGAACCCAGAGCATCTGCGGGGAATACGGCTCACCTTTCAGCAAGTAGTCGGCATAGCTCGATCGCTCATGGTTATTAAAGGGTCAGGGAGCAACAGTCTCTGGGACATGACAGACCAGCTCAATAAGGCCGGTTCAGGGGGCCGGGGCACCCTCAGCCCCCTGGATCAAGGAATCAACGAACATTAAAAAACCACAGAACAAGACCCATGACAAAGCCTGCCCCTGCCATTTGCAGATAGAACGGCAGAAATGCTTTTAACAGCGCGACAATGTCATCACCACCACTTAACCAATACCCGGCAATGTGAAAGAACGCACACATAAGCACAAGGGCCAACGCACAGGCACAAGGAAGATAAACAGCGACCCACCAGGGTTCATTTTTTCTCATTGCCGTCTCTTTTCTTCAAGTAGAAATCAGCGCCACCGTTGAACGCCCCTGACGATGCAGAATCGCCCAAATTACCGAATATGGAGGGAACGGGACTTTGCGGGGCGGGCTTGGTTATCGTCCACATCCCCGTCGGTACCCACTCATACTGCTTCGACACCGGGTTAAGCAGTTTATCCAAGGGGCCCTTGACCGCGTTACCAAAGGCGAACCCCACGGACGCGCCCGCTTTACTTAACAAAGCGCCCATAAACGGATCATCGCCACCCTCTAATTCTGGGCGTCACGGGGATAAGCAACGCATGGGTGTCACGTATCCTATACACGGGAATATTTTTTTCCGGTGCACCCATCAAAAGTGCGTAAGAAGTGTAAGTGAGATTTTTTATCTATCTCTATCCCTTACATTTCAATAGCTTAGAATAATTTCTAAACCGTAAGTAGACTGTCAGATCAGCGTCGGCGCCGAACAGTTCGTGACTGTAAGTGACGCCCCCCCAATGAATCCGGGGCTTTTCAGGCGTTTCTCGACCCGCTGAGGCCACTTACGTGTCAGGAGGGGGTGTACCTGGAAAAAGTTTTCAGCAGCCGTTCAGGCACGCCACACCAGACTGCTCTCGCCTCGTGACTTTAATCCGGAGAACACCATGACAAAGCCCAGCTCCGTCGCTCCCATTCCAAAAATTGAAGTCATCAAGAAAGGCGCCCTGTGGGAGGTCCATTGGGACCACCAGGAAGGACCGGCCAGCCTGATTCTGTTCAACCGCGCTGACTACCTGCGGGGCTATATAGATGGTGCGTTGGACATCCTTGGGATTGATCCCGATTGCGTGTGCCGCGCCAGCGGCGTGACCGGCACGGTAAAACGACTGACTCAACATCAGGCCGACACACTTTATGGCGCATTGAACCAGTTGCTGGCCCCGTTGGTAGAAGCGGAATTCGCCCGCCTGGAACGCCTCGGGGCCCTTCCTCATGTACGCGGCTCCGCTGCAAAAGTTTGAAACCCATCTCCCCCATGTAATCAGCCTGCCAGGCCCAACTGGCGGGCAACTCCCGGCATATCCTGAGACACGCCCTGTACCTGCAATGACGTGCACTTTCGACAGGTTGCGATTCTGAAAACCGCCTGGTTCGAATGTTTTAAAATTTTCGACCGAATGAAACTGGGGCTCCAGCCCTGTCCCGTTCGTGGTCGTCTGCTGCACCGTTGTGCAACCGCACTGCACTTCTCTTCAAAACTTTGCAATCTGTGAAACTGCCGATCGCCCGCAGTGCGCCCCGGCCCGCCTGGGCTGCCGGTTCGTTTGCACCACATCCGGGTTTGCACAAAAAAAGGACGCAAACCCCGTCGGCGGGAGGGGGATAAGTGCTTTTTTGTCCAGTTTTTCTTGCCCAAGCAAATTTGAAGTTGCGCCCAGGTACGCGCTTCGTCGGATCACCGCTCAGCCAGTTACGTGCTGCAATATACTGTTTATATATACAGCATTAGTAACAAGCGAGCAGAGCCAACGAAATGACGAATGAAAGTGACCTCACCCATAGCACCGTGACCTCTGCCTGGTTAGAACTACTGCGAGATGAGGAGGCGTTGCTGCGTCACCCAGGGGCACACCATAAAAAGCTGATTGACGGGGCGTGCGCGCTGCATAGAGCACAGCTGATTGGCCATGCAGATCTAGCTGATCTACTTGAGCAAGCGGATGGGGCACTGGCGTACGCCGTTGAGGCGCTCCTGGATGAACCAACCGACCATTAGGGGACGATTTATATGCACATGCTGGTGACCCCGATGCGCTGCAAGGGCGTGGCCTTGGACCCACAAGAAAGGAGGCGTTATCCGGCAATTAGGGGTGACGTACTTGTAGCCTCTGCGACGAGCAACGAACTTGGCCGGTGCTCAAATGTAGCGCGGGTATCGAAGGGGATGCCGTTGGAGCCTGATCCATTGCCTCAGCTGCTCGATGCTAACCTGTCCGGAATGGCCCCAAACGGTTTTGTGCTTAGCGGCATTGAGTACCTGGAAGGATGCGCGTATGCACAATCTTGGTGGTGCCGACTTGAATAGGTGAGTGGTGCTACGATCAGGGCTGTTCAGTTATCAGAAGGATCAGATTATGCAGGGACTCTTTTTAGGTGCTGGTGCTTCTTATGAACTTGGAATGCCTCTTGTAGTGGAACTGACAGAGACAGTGAGGGCAGATCACACTCCTGATCTAGTGAGAAAATTTGCTAAAAATTCACAATGGCATAAAGAACCAACTGATTTTTTTCTGAATATTCTAGCCAATACAAATATGCATTACGAGGCCGTCATTGGTGCCATCGAAGTTATGGCTCAGCGACAAGGACCACATGCAAAAGACTACGAGAGCATTCGGACCCACTTGGTAGACATGGTTTCTCGTTACTTAACAGAGGAACACTCAGTGAGGAAACCTCTATCCATTTTAGGACTTAGATATTTAGAAGGCCTTAGAAAATACTTCCAGGAAGATGAACCACTAAGAGTATTCAGCCTAAATCACGACGTAATGATAGAAGAAATTTGCTCTTTTATGGCTGAGCCTTTAAAAGCAGGATTTTACCGAAATCCTGAATATTGCAAATCTGCTTTTAATGGCGCATCAATTGAATTCGAGTTTGAAACTCTTACGAGCGAACAAATGAAGAATGGGGACCTAGACTTCTTCACTGCAGGTGAACGAGGAGTAAACCTGTATAAGCTACATGGCGGGTTAGACACCTTCCTATTCAACTCATGTGAGGACTACGTCAGATTTCGCTCACCTGGACGTCTGCCTGGCGATCATATCCAACTAGTTGTTGATCTGCAAAATGCGAACCATAAAGTGGAAATCGAAGATGGCATAAGAACGCTACAAATAATGACTCTTAGGGACTCAGCACAAGAAGTTCAATTCTTTGATCGCAGCTTAATTACAGGAGCATTTAAATTCACACGAAACAATAACGATCGCAGACGCGGACTGACAGTTATGTTTGACAAATTCAAATCAGACATCTATCACGTAACAAATCTAACTTGTATTGGATACGGCTTTGGCGACTTGCACATCAATGAAATTCTCGTTAAGTGGCTGTGCTCATCAGCAGATCATAAGCTCACCATAGTGGACCCTTTCATTACCACCCTCCCGTCTTTCGTGTTGCATTTAGCACCACAAGTTGAAATTATCAAAAAGTCATTTTTTGAGCATGTGGCGGCGCCGAACATGAAAAACGAAAAAAAGTTTCAGCTCTACATGCACAAACAAACAAGAGAATATCAACGACTAACAAGGCTCAAAAAAATATAACTTTCAAGCTTGGACCAGGGGAACTAGTTTCTGATTAGCTTATTGGCCACTGCTATTTTCTCGTTAAACATAGCAGCATCGCTGGCTACTGGTGCTGCACCGGGATTGTGTACATGGCTGACTAACTGACTATTCATTTGGCTCACCAACTCAATAAGGTCAGCTGCAGAACGTTGACGCTATCGGATCCTATCCAAGTTTTCGGAGAGTGCAGGCGCTGACTGACCGCCGCGACACTTTTACGCACCCCTTGAATCCTTTCCTCCATATCGCCACCCACCGTGGCGTTATGCTTCTGCCCCACCACCAGGTTCAAGTCCCGTCCAGTCGCCTGATGCAGATCATCCACCGCCGCCAAACTCGCGGATCCGCCCGACAAAAGCTTGAGCGCGCCCAGCGCCTCGATCTTCTTGATCCCACCCGCTGACTCGGTTGAATGATCGTCCACTGTCCTGGTGTGGCTCTGGAAGCTCTCGGTGTTCTGCATCGCCTCCACTTCCCGCTCGATCGCTTTGTCCTGGATCTTGCCGTCCGTTTGGCGCAGCCAGTTACCGTCAGCGTCGACGCGCTGCTGGCAGGCCTCGCTGTGCTGCCACACCTGCTCTCCCTTCGGCACCCGGGGCAGGCTCAGGCCGTGCGGCAGGATCTGCGTGATAAAGGGCTTGTGCGGTAGGCCGTACCCCGCTTGGCATATTCGATCGCCAATGATTTGGTCGCTGAGTTCAGGCCGCCTTTGGTGAGGTTGGCAAGTACCGACGGTGCGCCATCGATTGCATGGTCAGTCAGGCTGGTGGTGATGTTGACGATGTGGCCGGCCTTGTTCTTTTCCATCTCGGCAATGGCAAGTTGAGTGATATAGAAGAAGCCGTAGGCGTGCGTCGGGAGGGGATAAAGATGGGGCCGGATACATCATCAGTGCCGCGGTGTAACAAACATGTCTCGCACTGGCGGGCATAAAAAAACCCCGAACCAGTCGGGGTTTTTTAGCGCCTGGCATCAGGCGCGACGCCAGATCAATTAGAAAACGTTGATCGGGTAGTCGGCGAACAGACGGATTTCGTTACCGCCTACGTTGTACTGGTCAGCGTTATTGGAGACCCGCAGCCACGAGGCACGAGCACGCAGGCTCAGGTCTTTGGCCGGACCACTCTGGACCACGTACTTGAACTGGTTCCAGATTTCACGCTCGGAGCCATCGCCGCGGTTGGTGCCGTCGTCGATGTTGGTACCGCGCACGTAGGCGACGTTGTAGGTCAGGCCCGGTACGCCGAAGGTGGCGAAATCGATGCCGTAGCCGAGTTGCCACGAACGCTCGTCCTTACCGTTGAAGTCAGACCAGTAGGAGTTGGCCAGCAGGATGGTGTTACCACCGTCGCCGATGCCGCCAGCGTTGCGGTAGCCGCCATACAGGTAGCCGGTGTCGCCGGTGCTGCGCTGGTGAGCGACGGTGAAGCTGTGCGGACCAACGGCCCACGTGGCACCCAGGCTCCAGATTTTGTTGTCGCGGGCGTCAGCATCTTTCTGGTTTTCCAGGGCGAAGCTGCGGTCCAGCTTGGTTTTGTAGCCGTTGAAGTCAAACGTCAGCGACTGCTTCTCTGGCAGGGCCAGGACGTAGTTGACGTTGACGTATTGCTTCTTCAGCACGTCCTGCATGTCAGAGGCATACAGCGCAGCCGACAGGCTCTCGGTGAATTTGTAGCTACCACCGATGTAGTCGATGCTTTTCAGGCGGCCGCTGTCGGTGCCTTCCGCGCTCTTGCGCGCTTCTTTGGTGAAGTGACCCGCGTCCAGTTGCAGACCGGCGATCTCTTTGGAAACGATCGACGTACCGGTGTAGGTTTCCGACAACAGACGGGAGTTGTCGTACTGCAGCACAGGTACGGCCGGGAACTGGTCACCGTACTTGAGCACGGTGTTGGAAACGCGGAACTTCACGGCAGCGCCGCCCTTGGCCAGGTCGTGTGGTGCCGAGCCAGGGTTGTCGGTGGTGCCATTGCCCGGTTTGAAGAAGTCGATACCGCCCGCGCCGGCGCGACCTTTACCACCGTCCAGACGGATAGCGTATTGGCCAATCACGTCCACACCCACACCGACGGTGCCTTGGGTGAAACCAGACTCGAGCTTGCCGATGAAGCCTTGGCCCCATTCGGCTTTGTCTTGCTTGCCGTTTTTGTAGTCACGGCTGATGTAGGCGTTACGTGCGGCGATGTTCAGGTGGCTGTCTTCGATAAAACCCTTGGACTGGTCCTGGTCGTTTGCCATTGCTGTCGATGCGCTCAAAATCCCCAGAGCGATCAGACTCATCCGTTGCTTCAACATTTTCTTGTATTCCTTATTCCTGGTTGAGTACGCGCTGTGACACCAGGCTCCGTGTCGCTTTTCTGGTGTCGACTGATTCCGGAAAAAAGAAGGCCCGCGGACGACTGAACATGCCGCGGGCCTTTTTTATTGGATGAGTCATGGCGGTTAGCCACAGGCGTTGGGCGCAATCCTAGTCGCGCCCGGAACTATGTGTCAATTTCGCGAATCGTCTGTATTTAGGCGAAATAATTCTAAGCGATGCGCTTTAGCAGTTCTGAAAGCGACAAAAAACCGCACCTGAAACGTCAAAAAACACATTTAGTAATACATTTCTAAGCCGGTACGTTTGGGAATGCATAACTTGCGCAAATGCAAAGCATTACCATTAGCGCGCAGTTTTCCTCCCTAACAATTCGGATACATTCCTTCATGCCAGCCCCTCGCCTGACGCCCCTTACCCTTGGGCTTTCTGTTCTGCTGTCTGCCGGTTTTGCCTGTGCGGCCACCACCTTGCCCGAAACCTCGATCAGCGCCGAAGCTGACGAAGACGACCCGCGCGTCAAGGAAACCAGCACCGCCACCCGCACCGCCACACCGGTGCGTTATGTGCCCCAGGCTATCGATTCAGTGAAGACCGAAAGCCTGCGTTCCTACGGCACCAATGACCTGGGCCAGGCGTTGAGCGGGATTCCCAACGTGAGCAGCGGCGCCGACACGCGTTTTGACAGTTTGCGCATCCGCGGTTTCGACGCGAGCAATGACTTCTATCTGGATGGCATCCGCGACGACAGCCAGTACGTTCGCGACCTGCATAACATCGAGCGCATCGAAGTGCTCAAAGGCCCAGCCGCGGTACTCTACGGGCGAGGCGGTCAGGGAGGGATCGTCAACCGCGTGAGCAAACTGCCCACCGCCGGGCACACGTCGAGCATCGAGGCCCAAGGCGGCAGCAACGATCTGCGCAGTGTGTATGCCGACCTCAGCACCGACCCCACCGACAACATCAGCCTGCGCCTGAACATGGGCAACCAGGACAACAACAGCTTTCGTGATGGCGTCAGCGGCAATCGCCAACTGTTTGCGCCGTCCATGAGCTGGCAGCTCACGCCGGACCTGAACTGGCTGGTGCAGTACGAATACAGCCGCTACAACCGCACGCCGGACCGTGGCATTCCCGGGGTCAACGGCCGGCCGGCAGATGTGAGCCGCAGCACGACCTACGGCGACAGCCGCGATTACATCGACGACAAGACCCAGTCGCTGCGCTCCAAGTTGGCCTATGAGCTCAACGACAACTGGCAACTGCGCCAGACCTTAGGCGTGTTCAAGCTCGACAGTGATTTCGACAACACCTACCTCACCGGCTACACCCCGGCGACCAACAGCGTCACGCGCCAGCGCTGGCAGCAGGACCTGACCACCCTCAACATCTTCAATAACGTCGAGCTCGAAGGTGGCTTCAGCACCTTCGGCCTTGAACACCGCCTGCTCACCGGCCTTGAACTGGGCAGCCAGCGCCGTGATCCGAAGCTGTACACCGCCACTACCGTCGCACAAGTCGGCCGCGCCGTACCGCCCCTGGACCTCAACCAGCCCAATCGTAACCTCAGCCATACCGGGCGGATGAGTGTGTCGAGTGACAACCACACCGAAGTCGAAAGCCGCGCCCTTTATGTACAGGACCAACTGCGCCTGAATGACCAGTGGCAGATACTCGCAGGCCTGCGCTACGACCGCTTCGAGGTCGACACCAAGAACAAGCTGCTCAACACCCAGCAGGACGTCAAAAGCCACAGCACCAGCCCGCGCTTCGGCCTGGTCTGGACGCCGCTGGAGCATCATTCGTTCTACGCCTCATGGAGCAAGACCTTCTCGCCTGCGGGTGGCGGCCTGATCGGCATCACGCCAAACGCCGCCGGCAGCGTCAACGACCTGAGTCCCGAGCTGACCAAACAGAAGGAAATCGGGGTCAAGAGCGACTGGCTCGACGACCGCCTGAGCACCACCCTGGCGGTGTACGAACTGGAACTCTACAACCGCCGCACCAGCGACCCACTGGACCGCACCATCACCCTGCTCAGCGGTTTGCAGCGCTCACGCGGCGTTGAGCTGACCGCCACCGGCAAGCTCGTCGGCAACTGGTACGTGCGCGGTGGTGTCGGCCTGCAAGATGCCAAGGTCGAGAAGGACAACAACGGCTTCGAAGGCAAGCGCGTCAGCGATGTGGCCAAGCGCAATGCCAGCCTGTTCATCACCTGGAAACCGGAGATGGGCTGGTATGCGGAAACCGGTTTGACGTTGGTGGGCGATCGCTATGCCGACAGCCTCAACACCGTGGTGCTGCCGGGCTATGGCCGTTGGGACGCATTGGCCGGCTTCCGCCAGAAGGAGTGGGATGTGCGGGCGGCGCTGAACAATATCGCGGATAAAACCTACTACGCGTCTGCGACCAGTGTGGCGCAGATTCAGCCAGGGGATCCGCGCAGTCTGGTGGTGACAGGCACGTACAGTTTCTAAAGCCACACACCCTTCAAATGTGAGAGCGGGCGTGCTCGCTCCCACATTTTGATCTCAGTGTTCTCTAGTTGTTTATCAACTCGCACAACGCGTGCACTTCGTCCTCACTGAACAAGCCCACCGGGTACCGTTCACTCATCACGCTGCGCCAATCAGGCTGCTGCCGGATCTGCCGCGAGCCGTTTTCCTTCAACCAGAGCGCCAGCGCATGAATCGCGTCGCCGTCGACCCGCAAAGGGTGGAACGTACGCGTGTACATCAGGTTGATATCGGCATTCATTTCAGCGCTCTCTCCTACTGCGTGAGCGGCTAACTTACTCAAGGTTTATGACAGAACTGCGCAGTCATCACCCTGGGCCACTGTGACAACAGCGATACAAGAGCTATGCCAATGTCTCGTGTTCATAGGCAGGTGGACACAAAAAAGCCCGCGACCTTGCTGGGGCGCGGGCTTGCTGGGGGCGTTGAAACCGGGTGGCCCCGGCTATCGCCAGGATGCTGTTACAACTGCACTCAATTTTTGTGCGGCGCGGGCTGCTGTTGGGTCAGACAGTGGATATTGCCGCCACCCAGTAACAGTTCGCGGCCGGGCACCATCACCACTTCGTGCTGCGGGAACAGGTCCTGCAGGATCGCCTTGGCCTGGCTGTCCAGCGGGTCATCGAAGCTCGGCGCGATGATGCCACCGTTGACGATCAGGAAGTTGACGTAGGAACCGGCCAACCGCACGGTCGGATTACGCTCCTGGGTGCCGTCAACCGGGTCTACACCGGCGCACTCTGCCTCGGTGGCATACAGCGGCCCGGGGATCGGCATTTTATGCACTGTGAACGAGCGACCCTGGGCGTCAGTGCTGCTTTGCAGCACGTTCATCGCGGCGTGGCAGCGTGCGTAGTTCGGGTCTTGCGGGTCATCGGTCCAGGCCAGCAGCACTTCACCTGGACGCACGTAGCAGCAGAAGTTATCCACGTGGCCGTCGGTTTCGTCATTGAACAGACCGTCCGGCAGCCAGATGATTTTATCCACCGCCAGATTGGCGCTCAGCACCGCTTCGATCTGGGCACGGTCGAGGTGCGGGTTGCGATTGGGGTTGAGCAGGCATTCTTCGGTGGTGATCAGGGTGCCTTCGCCGTCGACATGGATCGAACCGCCCTCCAGCACAAAGCCTTCGGTGCGATAGCGCGGGGCGCGTTCGATCTCGAGGATCTTGCCGCCGACCTGCGAGTCGCGGTTCCACGGCGAATACAGGCCGCCGTCAAAACCGCCCCAGGCGTTGAAGTCCCAGTTCACGCCGCGCACTTCGCCACTGTTATTGATCACAAAGGTAGGGCCGGTGTCGCGCACCCAGGCGTCGTCACTGGACATTTCCACCACACGGATATTTGGCACATCCAGGCGCGCACGGGCATTTTCGTACTGGCCGGCGGAAACCGCCACGGTGACCGGCTCAAAACGCGCAATGGCCTTGGCCACCGCCACGTGAGCGGCCTGCGCCGGCTTGCCGCCCAGGCGCCAGTTGTCCGGGCGCTCAGGCCAGATCATCCAGGTCTGGGTCTGTGGCGCCCACTCGGCAGGCATGTGGAAGCCATCGGCGCGAGGGGTGCTGTGCAGGGTGGTCATGGCGTTCAGGACTCCGAATGGGGTGAAGGTCGACTTTATAGCGGATAAAAATCGGCTTTAGAAGCTAAAAAAGATGATAGGCGATGAATATGACAGTAATTAACCGATAACAATCGATTATTTACAGCTGCTCATCCAGCACCTTCGACAGCATGTCGACGAAGAAGTCCACACTGCGTCGAGACGTGACCATCGGCGGCTTGATCTTGAGGATGTTTAAATAATCACCGGTGGGCTGCATGAAAATCCCCAACTCCCGCAGGCGGTCACACAACAACGTGGTTTCTTCGGTGGCGGGCTCCAGCGTTTGCCGGTCGCGCACCAACTCGAGGCCCAGATAAAAGCCGGAGCCGTGGACGGCGCCCACCAGAGGATGGCGATCGATCAGTTCTTCCAGTCGCGCCTTGAAATGCCCACCGACCACCTGGGCGTTTTCCCACAGCTTTTCTTCTTGCATCACATCCAACACGGCCATGCCGATCCGGCAACTCACCGGGCTACCTCCCGACGACGAGAAGAAATACCCCTCGGCCTCGAGCGCCTCAGCAATTTCACGCCGGGTAATCACCGCGCCGAGGGGCTGGCCGTTGCCCATGCCCTTGGCCATGGTGATGATATCGGGCACCACACCCTGCTCTTCAAAGCCCCAGAAAAAATGCCCCATGCGGCCGTAACCCACCTGCACCTCATCGGCGATGCACACGCCACCCTGGGCGCGTACCCGCGCATACACCTGCTGCAGATAGCCCGGTGGCAACGAAATACCACCGGCATTGCCGTACACCGGCTCACAGATAAAGCCCGCCAATGGGCGCTTGCTCGCGGCGATTTTCGCCAGGTTGTGCTCCACGCTTCTGACGTAATCGGGCGCGCTGTCCTGCCCACGGAACTCACCGCGATAGGTGTTGGGCGCCGTCACCGGGTGCACCCAATCCGGGCGGCTGCTCAAGGCCTTGGGGTTGTCGGCAATCGACGTGGACACTGCATCCGCCGCCACCGACCAACCGTGGTAAGCCTCCAGCACGCTGAGCATGTCGCGCCCGCCGCTGTAGGCCCAGGCCAGGCGGATCGCCAGGTCATTGGCTTCGGTACCACTGTTGACCAGGAACACCCGGTCCATGCCTTCCGGTGCCAGCGCCAGCAAACGTTCGGAAAACTCGGCAATCGCCGCGTAGTGAAAGCGCGAGTTGGTGTTGAGCAATGACCATTGCCGCGCCGCCACCGCCGCCATGCGCGGGTGACCGTGGCCCAGCACGGCCACGTTGTTGAGCATGTCCAGGTAGGAACGGCCCTGCATATCGATCAAGTGATTGCGCCAGCCGCGCTCGATGCGCGGCGGGTCGACGTAATAGTGCTTTTGCGAACGGGCGAAACTGGCGTCGCGGCGGGCCAGCAGGGCCTCGGGGTCCAACTCGGGTTCGGCGTCGCAGGCCAATCCCCGCACCGCTGCGGGTGAAGGGCACAGCGTTTGCCAGGCCTGCGCGCGGGAAGGCGTGCAAAACAGCGGTGCGGGCCCGTCAGTGCGACAGAGTTGCACGGTCAGCGGGCCTTCAACCGCACCGATCACCTGGCCCTTGAGCACCGCCCCACCCGGCTGAACCAGCGCTTTTACGCCCCACAGTCGTACGTTTACCGCGTTGCTGTGAACCTGGAGTTCGCCATTGACACCCGATCGCACAATGCCGGCGAACGGCGCTTCAACGGCAGTCCCCTGAGGCACCTGTAATTCGACGTGCAACGGGAAGGTCTCGGGCTCGTGGGCGCTGTCCGGCTGGGTACGCGACAAACGGTATTGCCCATAGCGACTCGCGGCCAGGCCGTGCACCACCGCCGCATCCTGCAACAAACGCTGATCGATACCGGGTTGCTCCCAATTCCCGGCGTCGAAATGCGGGCTGAGTACACCCAGGTCGATCAGCGCGAACTCGCGCCCGACCAGCCCCGGCAGCAAAGGCGCGAAGCCTTGCCCGTCGATCGGTGCCGGTGCCTGCCCGACGCTGCTTAGAATCGCCGCCTCCATCAGCTCAAACGGCACTGACGTCGCCACATGGAAAATTTCCCACTCATGCTCGGCGTTTTTCAACAGGTAAGTGTTATCCGGGTCCAGGCGCTGCTGTTGCTCGCTGCTCAAGACCAGCACCGCCGCACGGGCGACGATCAGCGCCCACAGCGCCTGCAATTCTGCCGGCTCTAACGGTGTCACCGCGTGACAGGCCTGGATCGCCGGCAAGATCGCAAAGGGATCGCCCTCAGCGTGATGCAACAGGGCGGCGCAGGTGACCGACAGGTCGGCAATACGCCAGGTGTGCACCAGGTCGCCGAAATCGATCACGCCCCGGACCTGCCAATGCCGCTGCGCATCACGCTGCCACACGACGTTGTCGTCGGTGATGTCCATGTGCACCGCTTGCCACGGCAGGCGGCCGGCCACGGCGTGCAGGCGCGTCGCTACCTGCTCGGCCGCTTGCTCCAGTGCGGCGCGCTGGGGCAGGTTTTCAAGCGTTGCCAGCAGGTGGGCAATCAATGCCTGGGCGTGACGCGGGTCCCACTGCAAGGTGCGATCCAGACCAGGGTGCTTGAAATCGGCCAGCGCCAGGTTCATGCGTCCGCACAGCTCACCAAAGCCTGCGATCACGTCACGGCCCAGGTGGGGCTGATGGGTCAACGGCTGGCCGTCGATGTACCCCAACAGCCGCAGATGCAGGGTCTGGCCGTCCACCACGACCGAGAGCAACTCTTCACCGGTGAGCGCCTGGATGACCTCGGGCACCTGCACGTGTGCATCGGCCTTCAGACTGTTCAGCGCCGCGTGCTGCGCCTGCAGCTCAACGGCCGCGTAGTCACCCCGGCAGATCTTCAGAACAAAGCGGCCACGGTCGCTGTCGACTCTATAATTGAGGTCTTGCTGGCTACCCAGTGACTGCAAGGTGCCGGTGAGGCCGTAATGCTGCTCGAGCAACTGTGCGGCCCGGTCGGAGCTGACGTGTGGGCAAGGCAGGCTGGCGCGATGAATCAACGTGGCGAGCAACATTGTGACGACCTCTGTTTTTTCAGGCGTCTATATCGCCACCTTAAAGGGGGTTAAGGCAACCCCCAATGCACACCGCGCTTGCGCAGCCCTGCGTCACAACTCAAGCTATGCTTCATTCGCTTAATGTCCGTCTAAGGAAAAGGCCCCCGACATGCGCATTCTCATCACCGGCGGCGCTGGTTTTATCGGCTCTGCCCTGATCCGCCATTTGATTGAAAACACCGAGCACCAAGTGCTCAACCTGGACAAACTCACCTACGCTGGCAACTTGGAGTCGCTGACCAGCATCGCGTCCGACAGCCGCTATGAGTTCGTCCAGGCCGATATCGTCGACCAGGCCACCGTCAGCGCCGTACTGACGCGCTTCGAGCCGCAGGCGATCATGCACCTGGCAGCCGAGTCCCATGTCGACCGCTCCATCGACGGCCCGTCGGATTTTATCCAGACCAACATCGTCGGCACCTACAGCTTGCTCGAAGCCACCCGCGCCTATTGGCAGAAGCTCGATGAGCCGGCCAAGCGTGCGTTCCGCTTCCATCACATTTCCACCGACGAGGTGTACGGCGACTTGCATGGTGTGGACGATCTGTTCACTGAAACAACACCCTATGCGCCCAGCTCACCGTACTCGGCCAGCAAGGCAGCGTCCGACCACCTGGTCCGCGCCTGGCAGCGCACCTACGGCCTTCCGGTTTTGCTGACCAACTGCTCGAACAACTACGGGCCGTTCCACTTCCCCGAGAAGCTGATCCCGCTGGTGATCCTCAACGCCCTCGCGGGCAAGCCACTGCCGGTCTACGGTGATGGCTTGCAGGTGCGTGACTGGCTGTTCGTCGAAGACCACGCCCGCGCACTGCTCACAGTAGTCACCGAAGGTGTGGTCGGCGAGACCTACAACATTGGCGGGCACAACGAGCAGAAGAATATCGACGTAGTGCGCGGCATCTGCGCCCTGCTCGAAGAACTCGCGCCACAGCGCCCGGCCGGGGTCGCGCAATTTGCCGACCTGATCACCTTCGTCAAGGACCGCCCAGGCCACGATCAGCGCTATGCGATCGATGCCAGCAAGATTGAACGCGAGCTGGGCTGGGCTCCTGAAGAAACCTTCGAATCCGGTTTGCGCAAGACCGTGCAGTGGTACCTCGATAACCTGGAATGGTGCCGCAGGGTCCAGGACGGCAGTTATCAGGGCGAACGTTTGGGCAACACCGACTTTAAGGATCTGATTGCATGATGAAGGGAATCGTATTGGCCGGCGGTTCCGGCACGCGTTTGCACCCCATTACCCTGGGCGTCTCCAAGCAATTGCTGCCGGTGTACGACAAGCCGATGATCTACTACCCGATCTCGGTGCTGATGCTGGCGGGGATCAAAGACATCCTGGTGATTTCCACACCGGTGGACCTGCCGCAATACCGCAACCTGCTGGGTGATGGCAGCCAGTTTGGCGTGCGTTTCAGTTATGCCGAACAGCCGTCGCCCGATGGCTTGGCCCAGGCGTTCCTGATTGGCGAGGCGTTTATCGGCGAAGACCCGGTGTGCCTGATCCTGGGCGACAACATCTTCCACGGCCAGCACTTCGGCGATCAATTGCGCACCGCGGCCGAACGCGCTAGCGGGGCCACGGTATTCGGCTACTGGGTCAAGGACCCGGAGCGTTTTGGCGTGATCGACTTCGACAAGGAAGGCCGTGCCCTGTCCATCGAAGAAAAACCCGCCAAGCCCAAGTCGCCCTATGCGGTCACCGGCCTGTATTTCTACGACAACGACGTGATCAAGATCGCCAAGGACGTTAAGCCTTCGCCCCGTGGGGAGCTTGAGATCACCGACGTCAACAACGCCTACCTCAAGCGTGGCGACCTGCACGTAGAGCGCTTCGGCCGCGGCTTTGCCTGGCTGGACACCGGTACCCATGACAGCCTGCTCGAAGCCTCCACCTATGTGCAGACCATCGAGCATCGCCAGGGCTTGAAAGTCGCCTGCCTGGAAGAAATCGCCTACGAAAATGGCTGGATCGACCGTGACTATCTGCTGGAGCGTGCCAAGTACTTTGGCAAGACCGGCTATGGTCAATATCTTTTCACGCTCGCAGGGGAAACTGCATGAATGTGACCGCCACTGAGTTGCCCGGTGTACTGATCATCGAGCCGAAGGTTTTTGGCGATGAACGCGGTTTTTTCTATGAGAGCTACAACGCCCGGAATTTCGCACAAGCCACTGGTCAGCACGTGGATTTTGTCCAGGACAACCACTCGCGTTCGCAAAAAGGCGTCTTGCGCGGTTTGCACTACCAGATCGAACACGCTCAGGGAAAACTGGTGCGTGTCACAGCGGGTGAAGTCCTGGACGTAGCGGTGGACATCCGCCGCAGCTCACCGCATTTTGGCAAATGGGCCAGCGTGCGCTTGTCTGCCGAAAACAGCCGTCAACTGTGGATTCCGCCGGGGTTTGCCCATGGTTTTGTCGTGCTCAGTGACTCTGCTGAATTCCTCTACAAAACCACCGATTACTACACGCCCTCTGCGGAACGCTGCATTCGCTGGGACGATGCTGATCTGGATATCGATTGGCAGTTTGCCGGTACCCCGACGCTGTCCGGCAAGGATCAAAACGGCAAAAGCCTGAAAGAGGCAGACCTTTTCCCATGAAGGTCTTGATCACCGGCCAACACGGCCAAGTCTCCCGAGAACTGCAACTGCAGCTCCAAGGCCTGGGCGAGCTCATCGTCCTGGGCCGCGACCAGCTTGACCTGGCCAACGCCGACCAGATCCGCCAGCAAATCCGGGTCCATCGCCCCGATCTGATCATCAACGCCGCAGCCCACACTGCCGTCGATCAAGCCGAAAGCGAGCCGGACGCGGCCTTCGCGATCAACGCCATTGCTCCTGGTGTTCTCGCAGAAGAAGCCAAGGCACTGGGCATCCCGTTGATCCACTACTCCACCGACTACGTGTTCGACGGCAGCAAGCCGGCCCCCTATACCGAAGCCGACACGCCGAACCCGCTGGGTGTCTACGGCCAGAGCAAACTGGCGGGCGAGGAGGCGATTGCGGCGGTGGGCGGCGAATACCTGGTCCTGCGCACCAGCTGGGTCTATTCCGGCCATGGCAAGAATTTCCTGCTGACCATGCAGCGCCTGCTGCAGGAGAAACCGCAGATGCGCATCGTCGCCGACCAGATCGGCGCGCCGACGTGGGCCGGCAGCATCGCGCGCAGCACGCGTGCGCTGATCGAGCGCTGGCAAGCGGGCGAACCGGGAGAATGGGGTGTCTACCACCTGACCAACCAAGGTGAGACCTCGTGGTTCGGTTTTGCCGAGGCCATCGGCGAGCATCTGCGCACGCAGGGCAAAGCGTGCGCCGAACTGGAAGCGATCCCTTCCAGTGCCTACCCGACGCCAGCCAAGCGCCCCTTGAACTCGCGCCTTGACTGCAGCCGCCTGCAGCAGCAATGGCACGTCAGCCAGCCGAGCTGGCAAGACGCATTGCGCGAGTGTCTTGCACAGCCGCACTAGGCATAATGCGCCTGTCCCCACAGGCGCATGACTCCCATGACCCCATCCCTCCCGCGTAGACCCCGCTGGCGCAGCCTCGCCCTGCTGGCGTTGTGCTTGGCACCGCTGCTGTGGCCGCTGGAGCACCTGGCTGAGCGTTATTACCGCAGCGAACTGGCGGGGCAGAACCGTCAGACCCTCGACCTGTACGTGGCCAACCTGCTCGGCACCCTGCACCGCTATGAAGTGTTGCCGCAGATCCTCGGCGACCTGCCGGCCCTGCGCACAGCGCTGGATGCGCCCCAAGTCAGCACCAACCTGGTCAACGCCAACCTGCTGCTCAAGGATGTCGCCGCCCAGGCCGGGGTGGAAGTGATGTACCTGATGGACACCCGCGGCAAGACCCTCGCCGCGTCCAATTGGGATAAACAGGACAGCTTTGTCGGGCGCAACTTCTCGTTCCGCCCCTACTTCAGCGAAGCCATGGACGGACGCTTGGGGCGCTTTTTCGGCCTGGGCACCACCTCGGCCAAACGCGGTTACTTCTTTGCCGCCGCCGTGCGTGATGGCGAGAAAATCATCGGTGTGCTGGTGGTCAAGGTGGACCTGGACCACACCGAAAGCCTGTGGGGCAACACCCCGGAACAGCTGTTGGTGACCGACCATAACGGCGTGGTCATCCTGACGTCGCGCCCGCAATGGCGATTCCGCGCCACCCGGCCGCTGACCGCCGCAGAGCGCCAAGCAATCATCGCCATCCAGCCCTACCCGACCCGCGATCCGCAGCCGCTGAGCCTGAGCAGCACCGCGTGGCTGCGTCAATCCACGGCCATCGCCGAGACGGGCTGGAACGTGGAGATCCTCGCGCCGCGCTCGCTGATCAACCGGCCGGTGCGTACAGTCGTTGCGGTGGGCGGCGCCACGCTCTTGGTCTTGATGTTGCTGCTGGGGTTGATGATGCAACGCCGCCGCCATTACCTGGAACGCATTGCCTTTGAAGCCAAGGCCCGTCGCGAGCTGGAAGCGCGCGTGGTCGAGCGGACCAGCGACCTGGAAGGCCTCAACCGTCGCCTGAAACAGGAAGTGCTGGAACGCGAACACGCCCAGCAGGAGTTGGTGCGCGCCCAGGATGACCTGGTGCAGGCGGGCAAACTGTCGGCATTGGGCACCATGTCGGCGAGCATCAGCCATGAACTCAACCAACCCCTGGCGGCGATTCGCAGCTACGCGGAAAACGCCGAGATCCTGCTCGACCATGAGCGCACCACTGATGCGCGCGGCAATCTCAAGCTGATCAGCGAACTGACCGGGCGCATGGCCTCGATCATCGCCCACCTGCGCGCCTTTGCCCGCCGCGACCGCCATGCGCCAGAGAGCGTGGCCCTGCAACCGGCGCTGGACGATGCGCTGGCGTTGCTGGCCAAGCGGCGGCGGTCGATGGAGGTGGAGCTGATCCGTGACTTGCCGGAAGCGACCCTGTGGGTGCAAGCCGGCGAAACTCGCCTGCGCCAGGTGCTGGGCAACCTGCTGGCCAATGCCCTCGACGCCCTCACCGAAAAGGGCCCGCCGCGCAAACTGTGGCTGAGTGCCGAAACCACCGAACAGGGCGTCAACCTGTACATTCGCGACAACGGCCCGGGCTTTTGCATGGAGGCCCTGGGCCGCGCCAGCGAGCCGTTCTATACCACCAAGACACGCACCCAGGGCCTGGGCTTGGGCCTGGCGATCTGTGACACCCTGATGCGTGCCTTTGGCGGCGAACTGCTGTTCGCCAACCACAAGGAAGGCGGCGCGCTGTTAACCTTGAAATTGCGTGCCGGCTCGCCGGGCGTCAGTCTGCAACCGTCCGAGGACCGCAGTGTATGAGTATCGATAACCAGATTCAGGTGGTGTTGATCGACGACGATCCACACCTGCGTCAGGCCTTGTGCCAGACCCTGGACCTGGCCGGGCTGAAAGTCCTGACCCTGGGCGAAGCCACCGGCCTCACCGCGCGCTTGTCGCGGGACTGGCCAGGCGTAGTGGTCAGCGACATCCGCATGCCCGGCATGGACGGTCTGGAGTTGCTGGCAGAACTGCACGGCCAGGACCCGGACCTGCCGGTGCTGCTGATCACCGGCCACGGCGACGTGCCACTGGCGGTGCAGGCCATGCGCGCCGGCGCCTATGATTTCCTGGAAAAACCGTTCGCCAGCGACGCCTTGCTCGACAGCGTGCGTCGCGCCCTGGCCCTGCGCCGCCTGGTGCTGGACAACCGCAGCCTGCGCCTGGCCCTCAGCGACCGCCAGCAACTGAGCACGCGCCTGGTGGGGCACTCCCCGCAAATGCTGCGCCTGCGCGAACAGATCGGCGCGTTGGCCGCGACCAAGGCCGATGTGCTGATTCTCGGCGAAACCGGCGCCGGCAAAGAGGTGGTCGCCCGCGCACTGCACGACCTGTCCAGTCGTCGTAGCGGCCCCTTTGTGGCGATCAACGCCGGGGCGTTGGCCGAATCGGTCGTCGAAAGCGAGCTGTTCGGCCATGAGCCCGGCGCCTTTACCGGCGCGCAGAAGCGCCGTATCGGCAAGTTCGAATTCGCCAACGGCGGCACCTTGTTCCTCGATGAAATTGAAAGCATGAGCCTGGATGTACAGGTCAAACTCTTGCGCCTGTTGCAGGAGCGCGTGGTGGAGCGCCTGGGCGGCAATCAGTTGATCCCGCTGGATATCCGCATCATCGCCGCGACCAAGGAAGACCTGCGCCAGTCCGCCGACCAGGGCCGCTTCCGTGCCGACTTGTATTACCGCCTCAACGTCGCGCCGCTGCGCATTCCGCCACTGCGTGAGCGCGGTGAAGATGCACTGATGTTGTTCCAGCACTTCGCCGACGAAGCCAGCAGCCGCCACGGCCTGCCACTGCATGAGCTGCAACCGGGGCAGCGCGCGCTGCTGTTGCGCCATAGCTGGCCGGGCAACGTACGTGAATTGCAGAACGCCGCCGAACGCTTCGCCCTGGGCCTGGAACTGGCGCTGGACAGCTCGCCGGATAACCCAGCGGCTGGCGTCCTGACCTCCACACCCGGCGGCCTGAGCGAGCAAGTCGAGCAGTTCGAAAAGAGCCTGATCGCTGCCGAACTGACTCGCCCCCACGGTTCCATGCGCAGCCTCGCCGAAGCCCTGGGCGTACCGCGCAAGACACTGCACGACAAACTGCGCAAGCACGGCCTGAACTTCGCCAACCAAAGTGGCGACGACGAATGACCACTCCTACCCGCCAAGAGGCCGCCATGAGCCGCGACAGCCGTTACCTGGAATCCATCCTTCACCATGACATCCCCCTTACCCGGGAAATGGGCCTCAAGGTGCTCGACTGGCACGACCAACGGTTGGAACTGCATCTGCCCTTGCACGCCAACATCAACCACAAGAGCACCATGTTCGGCGGCAGCCTGTATTGCGGCGCGGTGCTGGCGGGCTGGGGCTGGCTGCACTTGCAGTTGCGCGAAGAAGGCATTGAAGACGGGCATATCGTGATTCAGGAGGGGCAGATCAGTTATCCGCTGCCGGTTACGCGGGATGCGACGGTGGTGTGTCAGGCGCCGGAGGAGAAGGTGTGGAAACGTTTCGTGGCGACGTACAAGCGCTATGGCCGCGCGCGATTGACGTTGGAGACGTGGATTGTGAATGAGGGCAGTGAGGAACGAGCGGTGACGTTTACTGGCCAGTACGTCCTGCACCGCTAACCGCCACGACACAAAACACCTGTGGGAGGGGGCCTGCTCCCTCCCACATTTTGATCAGCTGTGGCCTTAAGACCTGGCCAGGGTGAGCAACCGCTCACGCCATGCTGCCTTCGCCGGCAACGCCAGGAAGAACGGGTTCAACAACGATGCCCGCGCCGGATAACTGAACGGTTCACCGCTCAACTCCAACACCTCACCGCCCGCGCCTTCCAGCACGCCTTGGGCGGCTGCGGTGTCCCACTGCGACGTCGGCGCCAGGCGCGGGTAGCAATCCGCGCTGCCCTCGGCCAACAAGCAAAACTTCAACGAACTGCCGATATTCGCCAGCTTCAGTGCGCCCAGGCCTTCGCTCAAACCGTCCAACAAGCGTTCCTGCTCGGGGCTGGTGTGCCGACGACTGGCCACCACCGTAAACGACTCGCCCGCCGCCGGTGCTTCGCGAACTTGAATCTGCTTGGGCGCTTCATTCACATCCGAGCGCCAGGCGCCCAGGCCCGCGCCACCGAAGTAGCAACGGCCACTGGTGGGCATCGACACCACGCCAAATATCACCCGGCCTTGTTCGATCAAGGCGATGTTGACGGTGAACTCTTCACTGCCGGCGATGAACTCCTTGGTGCCATCCAACGGGTCTACCAACCACCAGCGCTGCCAGCCGGCACGCACGCTTTGGTCGATATCGGCATCCTCTTCAGACAGCACGGGGATGCTGGGGTCCAACGCGGTGAGGCCGGCGAGAATCAGATGGTGAGCGGCCAAGTCCGCTGCCGTCACGGGCGAATCGTCAGCCTTGGAGGTGACGGCCACGTCGGCGCGCCAGTACGGCAATATCACTTCACCGGCCTGGCGGGCCAGTTCGATCACAGGGGCAATAAACGGGTGACCTAAAAACAGTTCGCTCATGCGCTAAACGCTCCTCGCTGGGTCAGCAGGTCTCGTACCAGGTACAGCGCGGCCAGGGCGCGGCCCTCACTGAATTGCTCGTTTTGCGCAAGCTGCGACAGCTCACGCAGGTTGACCCGCTCCACACGCATGGGCTCAGGCTCATCGCCTTCCAGGCGCTCTTCATACAGATCGGTGGCCAGCACGACTTGGATTTTCTGGCTCATATAACCAGGCGACAACGACAGCTCGGTGATGTGCTCCAACTGTCGCGCGCCGTAGCCCGCTTCTTCTTTCAACTCGCGGTCCGCCGCCGCCAGCACATCCTCGCCGGGCTCGATCAAGCCCTTTGGCAGGGACAATTCATATTCATCCGTGCCGCCGCAATACTCTTCCACCAGCAACGCATGATCTTCGTCGATCATCGCCACAATCATCACCGCCCCGTAGCCGGCACCGCGGCCCACCAGGCGCTCGTAGGTCCGTTCAACGCCATTGGAAAAGCGCAATTGCACTTCCTCCACGCGGAACAAACGACTACTGGCGACTATTTCGCGGGCGAGGACGGTGGGTTTCTGGCGCATAAGCGGCTCCTTGGCGTGATCGGGTTACTATACCGTGGCTTTTCCGATTGTCTGTGTCGGATATCTTTACTTACATGAGAACGTCCCATGCCCTCTTTGCCTTGGCACGCCATCGACACTGTCCTGCTGGACATGGACGGCACGCTGCTCGACCTGCATTTCGACAACCACTTCTGGATGGAGCACCTGCCGCAGCGTTACGCCGAGTTGCATGGGGTGAGCCGCGCCATGGCCGAGATGGAGTTGCAGCCACTGTTCGAGCGTAACGCGGGACAGTTGCAATGGTATTGCCTGGATTTCTGGAGTGCCGAGCTGAATATCCCGGTACGTGAACTCAAGCTGGAAACCGCCCACCTGATCGCGCTGCGCCCAGACGCCGATACCTTTCTGGCGGCGATCAAACAGGCCGGCAAGCGTGTGATCCTGATCACCAACGCTCATCGTGATTCGCTGTCATTGAAGTTGGAACGCATTGAACTGGCGCCGTATTTCGAGCGATTGATCAGTTCCCACGACTACGGTTTCGCCAAGGAAAACCCGCAGTTCTGGGATGCCCTGCAAGCCGACATTAACTTCGACCCGGCCCGCAGCTTGTTTATCGACGATACCCTGCCGATCCTGCGCAGTGCCCAGGCGTTTGGTGTGGAGCATTTGCTCGCGGTGAAGGAGCCGGACAGCAAAAAAGGGCCCAAGGACACGGCAGAATTTGCCGCCGTCGGCGACTACCGTGATCTCATTGTCGGACTTTGAACCAATGTGGGAGGGGCAAGCCCCCTCCCACCTTTCGTATTGGGCTTACTCAGGAATACGCAGCGTCTGCCCTGGATAAATCTTGTCTGGATGAGACAACAGCGGCTTGTTGGCCTCAAAGATCTTGTTGTACTGGTTGGCGTTGCCATACACCGCCAGGGAAATCGCGCTCAGGGTGTCACCCTTTTTCACCACGACGAAACGGGCGGCAGCTACGGCCGGGCCCGATACGGTGATCTGGTCATCCACACTGGCAACACCGGCAATATTGCCCAGCGCCAGCAAAATCTTCTCTTTCTCTTCCTGGGTGGCGACTTCACCGGTGACGGTTACCTTGTCGCCATCCACCGTGGTCTGCACATTCGGATTACCCAGACCCACTTTCGCCACGTGCTCCTTCAACTGCTCACTCGCGTTCGCATTACCCGGCGTCAACAGGTCGATCAACTTCTCGCCCGCTTCCTTAATAAAGCTAATAAGACTCATGGTGCGCTCTCCTTGATGTTTGGTTTCCAGATGCCAAAGACTAGACCAGTCCCACAGACTTGGGTTCCAGCCCGACCAAAGACCCAAACGCGCTAGAATCCCCCCGCCATTGGAATAAGCCCTGGAGCGAAGATGGACATCAAACAGCTGAAATTCCTCATCGCCCTCGACGAGACGCGTCACTTCGGCCAGGCGGCGGCACGATGCCATATCACCCAACCGACCCTGTCGATGCGCCTGCGCAGCCTTGAGGAAGAACTTGATCTTCCCCTGGTCAATCGCGGCCAGCGCTTTGAGGGGTTCACCGCGCCTGGCGAACGGGTACTGGCCTGGGCACGCACCGTGCTGGCGGCGTATGACGGCTTGCAGGCTGAAGCGGCCGCCTGTCGCGGCAACCTGGTGGGTACGTTGCGCCTGGGCGTGGTGCCACTGTCGAGCTTTGATCCACTGGCACTAATGCAGCAACTGCACAAAGAGCACCCAAGCCTGCGTTTCGAGCTGTCGGCACTCAGCTCCGAACAAATCCTTGAACAACTGGCGAGCAATCGCCTGGATTTAGGCGTGTCCTACCTGGAGCGGCTGGACAATGAACGCTTCGACTCGCTGGCCTTGGGCGAAACGCGCATGGGCCTGCTTTACGACCAGCGCTTTTTCAGCTTCGGCGACACGCCGCTGAGCTGGGAAGCGCTGATCGAACTGCCCTTGGGCATGCTCACCAGCGGCATGCACTTTCGCCAGTCCATCGACCACAACTTCCACAGCCGAGGCTTGCAGCCGCAGCCGCTGTTACAAACCGATGCCGTCCATCAGTTGTTACAAGCCGTGCACGGCGGACTCTGTTGCGCGGTGATGCCACTGGACGGGGGCCTGGACGCGCTCACCGAGCATTTGCGCCTGCAACCCATCGACGACGCCCACACCCTGGCACGCCTGGGGCTGATCATGCGCCGCAGCGCACCCCGCTCTGCCTTGGCGGAAGCGTGTTTCGCGCTGTTTCAGAAATCGCAAAAAGAGTCTTGATCGACGTCATCTATCGGTAGATCAGTACTGGCAATTAGACGCGACGCTTTGTCGCGCCTAGTCTAAACACTGACCAATCCGCCGGTGGTACTGCCCCATGAACGCCAAGCGCCCAGTCTGCGCGGCGCCCGCTCTTGAAACGCCCGCGCCCGCCGCCAGCCAGAGCTATCAGTATTGCAACCTCGAACACACCGAATCCGCCAGCACAGCCTTGGCGGAAGAAGTGGCGTTGGCGATTGCTTTCAACGATATCAGCCAGGCGGTGATGCTGGTGACGCCGACGGACCTGGAAGACTTTATCGTCGGCTTCAGCATCGGCAGCGGCATTATTGCCGACGTTAGCGATATTTATGACCTGAAACTCAGCGGAACCGGCTCTACCCAGTATGCACAGGTGCAGATTTCCAGCCGCGCCTTCTGGAACCTCAAGCAGCAACGCCGCCAATTGGCCGGTACCAGCGGCTGTGGCCTGTGCGGTGTGGAAGCCGTGGAACAAGCGCTGCCAAACCTTCAGGTACTGCCCGGTGCGCCGCTGCCGCCCGCCGAATGGCTCGATGGCCTGCGTCAGCGCATCAGTGCGTTCCAGCCCCTGGGCCAGTACAGCGGCGCCGTGCACGCCGCGGTATTTATGAACAGCCAAGGCGAATTGCTCCTGGGTCGCGAAGACATCGGCCGGCATAACGCCCTCGATAAGCTGATCGGCGCGCTGATCCGCCAAAAGATTCCGACCGAAGGCGGCCTGGCGATTGTCACCAGCCGTTGCAGCCTTGAATTGATCCAGAAAGTCCTGCGCGCGGGCATCCAGACCCTGGTCAGCCTGTCGTCGCCCACCGGCCTGGCCCTTCAATGGGCACGCCGGCATAACCTCAATCTCATCCACCTGCCGCAGAAAAGTGCGCCGCGGGTCTACAGCCCTGCGATGGAGAACCAGCCGTGAGCAATCATCATCAAGCCGACCAAACCCCAACCCCGCGCTACAAGCCTTATAAAGGCCCGGCGGGCGGCTGGGGGGCACTGATCAGCGTGGCGCAAGCCTGGTTGACCAGCGACAACGCGCTGAAAAACCTGCGCATGATGCTCAAGACCAACCAGAACGGCGGCTTCGACTGCCCCGGCTGTGCCTGGGGCGACTCGCCCGAAAGCGGCATGGTCAAGTTCTGCGAAAACGGCGCCAAGGCGGTGAACTGGGAAGCCACCAAGCGCCGTGTGGATGCTGCGTTCTTTGCCAAACACAGCGTCAATGCCTTGCTGGAGCAGAGTGACTATTGGCTGGAATACCAAGGCCGCCTGACCGAGCCGATGCGCTACGACGCCGAAACCGACCGCTACACGCCCATCAGTTGGGAGGCGGCGTTCGACCTGGTCGGCAAGCATCTCAACGCCCTGCCCAGCCCGGACATGGCCGAGTTCTACACCTCGGGCCGCGCCAGCAATGAGGCGGCGTACCTGTATCAGCTGTTCGTGCGCGCCTACGGCACCAACAACTTTCCGGACTGTTCGAACATGTGCCACGAAGCCAGCGGCGTTGCCCTGGCACAAAGCGTGGGCGTGGGCAAAGGCACCGTGACCTTTGATGACTTCGAACATGCCGACGCGATTTTCGTCTGGGGCCAGAACCCCGGCACCAACCACCCACGCATGCTCGAACCGCTGCGTGAAGCGGTTAAGCGCGGTGCTCAGGTGGTGTGTATCAACCCATTGAAAGAGCGCGGCCTGGAACGCTTCCAGCATCCGCAACACCCGCTGGAAATGCTCACCAACGGCGACAAACCGACCAACACCGCGTACTTCCGCCCGGCGCTGGGTGGCGACATGGCCATCCTGCGCGGCATGGCCAAGTTCCTGTTGTTGTGGGAACGCGAGGCCCAGGCCGAAGGCAAAGAGGCCGTGTTCGACCACGACTTCCTCAACGAACACACCACCAACGTGCTGGATTACCTGGGCAAGATCGACGACACCTCGTGGGATGAAATCGTCGCGCAGTCCGGCCTGCCCTTGGTCGAGATCGAACAAGCCGCGCGCATGTACGCCAAAGGCAAGAACGTGATCATGTGCTGGGCGATGGGCATCACCCAGCACCGCCATTCGGTGCCGACCATCCAGGAAATCGCCAACCTGATGCTGCTGCGCGGCAATATCGGGCGCCCGGGCGCCGGCCTGTGCCCGGTGCGTGGCCACAGCAACGTGCAGGGCGACCGCACCATGGGTATCAACGAACGCCCACCGGTGGCGTTCCTCGACTCACTGGAACGTCGCTTCCAATTCAAGGTGCCGCGCGACAACGGCCACAATGTGGTGGAAGCGATTCACGCGATGCTTGAAGGCCGCTCCAAGGTATTTATCGGCCTGGGCGGCAACTTCGCCCAAGCCACGCCGGACAGCCCGCGCACCTTCGAAGCGCTGCGCAATTGCGACCTGACCGTGCAGATCAGCACCAAGCTCAACCGCAGCCACTTGATGCACGGCAAAGACGCGCTGATCCTGCCGTGCCTGGGCCGTACCGACATCGACATCCAGGCCGAAGGCCCGCAAGCGGTGACGGTGGAAGACTCGTTCAGCATGGTCCACGGCTCCAACGGCCAATTGCAGCCGCTGTCGAAATTGATGAAATCGGAGCCGGCGATCCTGGCCGGTATCGCCGCCGCGACCCTGGGCAGCAAACCGGTGGATTGGAACTGGCTGGTGGCCGACTACAGCCGCATCCGCGACCTGATCGCCGACACCATCCCAGGCTTCAAGGACTTCAACGAGAAGATCAAAAACCCAGGCGGCTTCTACTTGGGCAACTCCGCCGGTGCGCGCCGCTGGAACACGCCATCGGGCCGTGCCAACTTCCGCCCCAACATCCTGCCCAAGGACTTGATCCACGAACGCACCCACGCCACCGGCCGCGTGCCGGACCTGATCATGCAGTCGATGCGCTCGCACGATCAGTACAACACCACGATCTATGGCCTGGACGACCGCTACCGTGGGGTCAAGGGCCAGCGTGATGTGTTGTTCGTCAACGAAGCCGACATTATTCGCCTGGGCTTCAAGCCGGGGCAGAAGGCCGACATCGTGTCATTGTGGGAAGACGGCCGTGAACGCCGCGTGAAGGGCTTTACCTTGCTGGCGTTTGATATCCCGGCAGGACAGGCAGCGGCTTACTATCCGGAGGTTAACCCGCTGGTGCCGCTGGAAAGCACCGGGGATGGCAGCCATACGCCGACGTCGAAGTTCGTGGCGATCCGTTTGGAAGCGGCGAGTAACAATGGCTTGATCATGGCACGCTCGGCCTGACCACCGGACCTGTAGTGAGCGGGCTTGCCCCGCGCGGGGCTGCGAAGCGGCCCTAAAACCAGGCGCCGCAGAGTGTCTGAGACAACGCGGCGTTCTTATTGGGGCTGCTGCGCAGCCCAGCGCGGGGCAAGCCCGCTCACTACAACGATGGCGTGTTGATCATCCTGAATTGCGGGCACAAAAAAGGCCGCTTTTGCATAAAAGCGGCCGTTCCCAAGTAGCTAAAGACTGACGAATTCAACTTAAGTTCCCGTGTTAAAACAGTAACTTATAGAATTGTGTACAACTCGTGTTACTGGTCGGATTTCTATTGTCACAATCTCGACACAGCCTCAGGATCGCGCCGTCATCCTCTTGAGGTCTCTCTATGAAGTTCTCCTCGATTCTCTTGTTGTCCCTTGGCCTGGTCAGTGGCGCAGCCATGGCCGGTGGCACCACCGAAGCCGGTGTGGGCGGCGCATTGGGCGGGGTACTCGGTTCGGTTGTCGGCCAGCAGATCGGCGGTAACACCGGCTCGGCCATCGGCGCAGCTCTCGGCGGCGCAGGCGGCAGTGCGGTCGGTGCAGACAAGCGCAGCCGCGGCGAAGCAGCCATTGGCGGTGCCCTCGGCGCAGCCGGCGGCAACGTGGTAGGCCGTAGCATGGGCGGCAACACCGGCAGCCTGATCGGCGCAGCCGCGGGTGGTGGTGCAGGTGGCGCGCTGGGTAACTACATGGGCAACAAGAGCGATGACGATGATCGTCGTTATCGTGGGCGTGATAACCGTCGTTATGACCGGGATGATCATCGTGGACGCGGGCATGCCTATGGGCATCGCAAAAACAAGCATCACTACCGTCACCGGTAACACCTGAAATACACCCCACATCCAAGGTGTTTGTGTGGGTTTGTCGTAGTGAGCGGGCTTGCCCCGCGCTGGGGCGCGAAGCGCCCCTGACTCAGGCGCCGCGTTCTTTCAGGCAGAACTGATTGTCAGGTTTTGGGGCCGCTTCGCGGCCCGGCGCAGGGCAAGCCTGCTCACCACAACATCCCACCTCCGACACTTAGCGCCACGGTGTTCGGGGTATTAGGTCAGGTCACCAACCGCTGCAACGCCTCACGCAACGACCCCGGAATACTCACCGGCAGGTTCGACCCCCGATCCACAAACACATGCACAAAGCGCCCTGCCGCACAGGCCTCTTCCTCGCCTGCCTTGAATACCGCCAACTCGTACTGCACTGAGCTATTGCCCAACTTGCCCACCCGCAGGCCGATTTCAATGCGCTCGGGAAAGGCAATCGACGCAAAGTAATCGCACGCTGAGCTCACCACAAACCCCACCACTTCGCCGTCATGAATATCCAACCCACCGTGTTCGATCAGGTAGGTATTCACCGCCGTGTCGAAAAAGCTGTAGTAGGTCACGTTGTTCACATGGCCATACACATCGTTGTCGTGCCAGCGCGTGATGATCGGCTGGAAGTGAGGGTAATCGGCACGTTGCGGTACTGAATCAGGCATCGGGTCATCTCGTGAAAGTGAGTTACAGATCATCCAAATGGGTCTGGGCCCATTCGCGCACCTCGGCGTACGGGTAATCCTCCAGCGCAGCAAACCCCGGAATGCCCCGCGCCTTCAATTTGGTAAACAACGGCACACTGATGCCCCCAAGGAAACGCGTCAGGCGTTCCGCACCTGGCAGTTGGCCGGTGTGTTCATGATGCCTGTGGATAAAATCACCGCACAGTCCCATGAAGTTTTTATCCACAAGCGGCGGCAAGCTTGGCGGTGGCGGCAGATGCGCAACGTACCCGTGACACACCGAGCAATGACCGCAACGTTGCGGTGCGTTTTCATCACCAAAATACTTCGCTAGGCGCTGCCCCAGGCAGTGCTCGGTGGCGAACAGATCGAGCATGGCGTGAATCCGCGCCACTTCGCCCACCTCGTGCTGCTTGAAGCCTGTGTATAACGCTTCGCTCAGTGCCTGTGGGTCAAAATCTGTATTCAGCAAACTGTAGACCTCGGTCATCTGCTTGCTTTCCAGCTCGATCAAGCCCTGCTCCTGGAAATAGTCCAGCGCCTTCACCACCCGCCCACGTTCGGCATTGTGCTGTTGATAAAGCGCGTCAAAATCCACCGTCGCCCAGGTCTTTGCCCGTTTGCAGACCTGGATGATCGCCGCGACAAACTGTTGTCGCTCGCCGGAGAAACGCGCCAGCAAAGCCTCAGGTTCGATCAGGTATTTGAAACGGTATTCGGCGTAGAACGCGTAGCGCGGCGCTATCACGCCCTTGAGCTCCAGCTGCACCAGCAACGTCTTGAGCGGCAGCTCGCGGATATTACTGTGGTCCGACAGCGACCTCAGCAGGAACTCCCACTGCCCCTCACTGCGTGCTGCCTGCAACTCATCGAGTACCCGGCGAATACCATCCTGCTCGGGCGTATCGCCGTACACAAAGTTTTCCAGCACATTAAGGCTGTCGCGGTTGGCCAACACCAGGCAGTCGGACGGCTGCCCATCACGCCCCGCACGGCCGATTTCCTGGCTGTAGTTCTCGATGGATTTGGGCAGGTCGAAGTGCACCACGTTGCGGATATCACTCTTGTCGATGCCCATGCCAAACGCGATGGTAGCGACAATGCAATGGGAGCGCCCGCCCATAAAACGCTGCTGGATGCCCTCGCGCTTATCGTGAGGTAAACCCGCGTGATAAGCCTCGGCCTGGATGCCATTACGGTTCAGGTGCTCGGCAATCTGCTCGGCGGTTTTCTGCAAGGTGACGTAGACGATGCTGGGTTGATTGGCGCGCTCGTTCATCCACTCCACCAAGCGTCGGCGCTTGTCAGAGCCGCTGACCGGCTCCACCAACAGGTTGAGATTGGGCCGGTAGAAGCCCGTAGTCACCACATCGTCCGGCGCAATGGCGAACTTCGCCTGCATGTCGGCAATCACCTTAGGCGTCGCTGTAGCCGTCAGCAGCAGCGCTTGTGGGATGTTGAACTGACGCTGGTAGTCCGGCAGCTTCAGATAGTCCGGGCGGAAGTTGTGGCCCCATTCGGAAATACAGTGCGCCTCGTCCACGACCAGCAGCGAAATCTGCACACTTTGCAGGAAGTTGCGAAATCGCTCGTTCTTCAAGCGTTCCACCGAAATCATCAAGATTTTCAGCTCACCGGAGCGCGCACGGGCCATCACCTCATTGGCCTCGTCACGGCTCTGGGCCGAATCGATACTGCCTGCCGAAATGCCATGCCGCTGCAGGAAACCCAACTGGTCCTGCATCAACGCCAACAACGGCGACACCACCACTGTCAGGTGCGGCAGCAACACCGCCGACAGCTGGTAACACAGGGACTTGCCCGACCCGGTGGGGAAAATTGCCGCCGCCGAACGGCCGGCCAGTACAGCGCTGATCGTTTGCTCCTGGCCCAAACGAAACTGTGGATAACCGAAGACCTGCTGGAGGGTGTCGTGCATAGGCTGTCACTCCATTGACCGCTGAGTTGGCTCCAAAACATAGCCTGGGAATCTCAGCGAATCGAGAAAGGTCGCGAGGAAAAAAGAGACAGGATGATACACAGGGTACTGCGGTGGCCTTGGGCCAAATGCGACAAGGTCGAATGCAGTTGTAGGAATAACACCAACCAAATGTGGGCTTGCTCCCGATAGCAGAGTGTCAGCAGTACCTCTGTACTGACACACCACCATCGGGAGCAAGCCCCCTCCTGCACCTTAACTCTGCACGGCAGCTGAATCAGCGATTTTGCACCCGCTCAATCGCCGTGTCATACACCGGATTGGCCTTCTGTTCCTTGGCCAACTGGTAGTGACGCAACGCATCGGCAAACTGCCCTGCCGCTTCGTAGATCCGCGCAATGTTGTAATAAGCGCCAGCCCGCACCGTCGCAGCGTTCGCGCCGTTCGCCAGGGCGATGGCCTTGCGGTTGGCCCAGATAGACTCGGCAGTATTGCCGGCTTTCTGATACGCCAGGCCCAGGTTGCCGTAGGCCTTGCCGAAACCATTGTCCAGTTCGATCGCCTGACGGAACAGGTCGATGGCCTGGTCCAGGTTACCCGCCTGGTAGGCCGCCTCACCTTGGAGGTTCAGACGTTTCGCATCGGTTTGTGCGGAAGAACTGACCGCGACAGCGGTAATCGCCACGCTGTCGTCCAGCAACGGTTTGACTTCGTTCAGTACACTCGCGGCATTCACGGTCACGCCGCTGAAGGTGTTGATGTCCTGGAAGTCACCGCTGCCGGTCATGCGGAACACCGTCCACAGGTTACCGCTGCGGTTTTTCGGCACGTAATAGGTGCGCACCAGCGATTGCCCCATGTACACGAACACCTTGGCTTCGCTGTTGGACAGCTGACGCGAGCCCGGATTGCCGCCATTGCTGAAGTCGTGCACGGCGTACACGTAGCTTTCGCCGTAGTGCTTCTTCTGCAAGGTGATGGTTTCCGGGCCGTAGCTGTCGGTGTCATCCACATCCAGCTCGGCATCGGTGCCGTTCTTGTTCTCGAAATAGATGTTATTGCCGGGGAAAATCATGTGGGAGTCGAGGTCACGCGGGGTCTTGCCCCACGTCAGCACCACGCGCAGGCCGTCGAGGTTTTCCATTACTGGGCTGATGGCATACGTCATGCCTGCGCACGGGCACTTCACCACCAGATTGGAGTAACCGGGCTTCTTGATGATCAGCAGGTTGGTGCCATCGTCTGCACCTTCGCTGGTGAGCGTCACCTGACCCTGGGCGTTGGTGCGGCCCACTATGTTCTGCGCGCCATTGCGTTGCAGCAACACTTCGGCGTCAGCGATCTTCTGATCCTTGACCACTGCACTGAGCACTTCAATCGGCAATTGCTCGGCCTGAACCGAAAAAGCCACCGCACACAAAGACACCGCCGAGGCGATACGCAGCAAACCCATGCTTAACTTCCCTTTAAGTAGTGGGCGGAATCGCCCTACAAGATTTTGCGGTGAAACATACCCTGAAATCAGGCTACTGGCGGATTTTTTGCACAAAATGTGACGTGGTTTTTATCCCGCCTGCCCATTGAAGCATTGCGCTACAATCAAGCCTTGCCACCCAGGAGTACGCTGCGATGAGCGAACTGACGTTTGAGCAAAAACAGGATCACTACCACAAGATCCGCCGTTCCAATTACCTGGCCAGCCTGCGCCTGGAAGGGTTCGACACCCAACCGGCGGACGTCGACAAACCCTTGCCGACCCGCGAAGCCGTCCTCGCCAAGTACCGCAACACCCCACGCTGATGCTCGACAAATACGGGGTGGGCCAGGATCCGTACTGCTATCCCGGTAGCAGCGTCCTGCGCAACCGCCTCGATTTGCTCGACGAAACGCGCCTGCACCAGGCCGAGCGGGAGCTTTCCGAAATCGCCGTAGGCAGCCTTCCCCTCTTCGCACCGCCCTACGATCTTGAGCGCCTGCAACATATCCACCGCACCCTGTTCGGCGATATCTACGACTGGGCCGGAGAACTGCGCAGCGTCAACATCCAGAAAGGCGACACCCTGTTCTGCACCCCGGAACGCATCCCGCCGGAAGCGGCGAAAATCATCCGGCGCATGGCAGAGGCGAACTGGTATGTCGGCGCGAGTCAGGCCGAGTTGATCACACAGATTGCTGAAGCCTACGGCGACCTCAACGTCATCCACCCCTTCCGAGAAGGCAACGGTCGGGCGCAGCGGATCCTATTCGAACAGATCATCGTGAACGCGGGTTTTTCGGTGAACTGGTGGCTGGTCAAACACGCGGCGTGGTTACCGGCGAATATTGATGCGGTGGCGTGTGATTACCGGGGGTTGGAGGCGATTTTTGAGCGGTGTGTGAGTCGACCTGCCAGCGCCTGATCATTGTCATCACGGGCAAGCTCGGCGCCCACATTTGGCCGTTTTTACCTGTTGCCTCGCTGCCAAGTCATAAATGCCGGAAACCGCTGTAAGAAATCTCCAAACGCTGCGACATCCTCTTCCCAAACTGCTTCAAACACCCACTCTCCCCTCTACAGAAATTACCCGCTGCTGAATGAAAATAGCGCGGTCTCCACTTTCTCGGCAGAAACCCGTGAACATCGAAAGGACTCAACACATCGGCCACTATGGCGCCACCTTCACAGTGATGCGCTTCACAGGGTTACCCGGTAAGCACCCTATTGGGGTCAGCCCTCAGCAATCACCCCCATCCTTCGTCCGACCTTACCAAGGTGGATGAAACGATGACCGAATATGCTTCTTGGATCATTCTCATCACCCTCGTCACACTCGCCGTATCGCTCGACAGAAAGATCAAGCGTCCTGCCCTCAGAACATGGGTTGGGTTCACCCTGATAGTTGCAGGTCCACTACTTCTGTTTGGCGCCACACGCTGGATAACCGAGCTACAATTCGACAGCATTCCGGTGCTTGCTTTTAGCTACGGCATTCGCTTGCTGATTACCCGAAACAAATATCGCCCCCAACGCAACCATCCCCCTCACCCACTCCTGCGTGCCCCCACCATGAACCTCGCCCCCAACTTCCCCGAAGACCCCGTCATGCAGCAACTCCTGCAACTGCTGCACGAGGAAATCGGCCTGCCGAAACACAAGACGATCCGCCTGCAAACCTCACTCAATTTCGACCTCGGTTGCGATGGCGGCGAGGCCAAGCAACTGATGGAAGCGCTGGAGCAGGAATTTGCCCTCGACCTGGGTGACTACGACACTTATCGTTACTTCAACCCGCCGGTGTTTGATGTGTTCCTCAAACGCAGGGCCAAGGGGCGCGGCGAAAAAGTGCCGCTGACCATCGGCATGCTCTACCTGGCCATCAAGACCCATAGCTGGGATACGCAGACGCTGGAGAACCTGAGCTGAGGAAACACGAATTCCAGGCACACCGGAACTCAAATGTGGGAGGGGGCTTGCCCCCGATAGCAGAGTGTCAGTCAGCAGATGTGCGGCTGATACACCGCCATCGGGAGCAAGCCCCCTCCCACATTGGATCTACGCTAAGTTGGCGAGCTGTGTTGCAAACATATGGACGTAACAATGGGCCTGCTGGGGGCCTGCTGGTCGGCGCTGTGGTTTTGCACATCGCCGGCTAACATCGCACCCACAAAAAAGCCGCCCACAAGAGGCGGCTTTTTCACAACGATCGACTCTTACAACTTAGGACCCGCAGCCTTGATCGCATCGCTCACTTCAAACTTCTTGAAGTTCTCGATGAACAGACCGGCCAGCGCCTTCGCCGCTTCGTCGTAAGCAGCCTTGTCAGCCCAGGTGTTACGTGGGTTCAACAGGCCAGTCTCAACGCCCGGCACCGCCAGTGGCACGTCGAGGTTGATGGTGTCGAGGTGCTCGGTTTCAGCACCGATCAACGCGCCGCTCTGGATCGCTGCGATCACGCCGCGAGTGGTCGGAATGTTGAAGCGTTTGCCGACGCCGTAGCCGCCGCCGGTCCAGCCGGTGTTGACCAGGTAGACCTTGGAGCCGAAACCGCGGATGCGCTTGATCAGCAACTCAGCATATTCGCCAGCCGGACGCGGGAAGAACGGTGCGCCGAAGCAGGTGGAGAAGGTCGACTTGATGCCGCCGCCGGACCCCATTTCGGTCGAACCCACCAGTGCGGTGTAGCCGGACAAGAAGTGGTAGGCCGCTTGTTCTTCGCTGAGGATCGACACGGGCGGCAGTACGCCGGTCAGGTCGCAGGTCAGGAAGATCACCGCGTTTGGCTCGCCGCCCAGGTTCTTCTCGGAACGCTTGGCGACGTGCTCCAGCGGGTACGCCGCGCGGCTGTTCTGAGTGAGGCTGACGTTGGTGTAGTCGGCGTGCTTGGCGTCGTCGATGACAACGTTTTCCAACACAGCGCCGTGCTTGATGGCTTTCCAGATGACCGGCTCGTTCTTCTCGGACAAGTCGATGCACTTGGCATAGCAACCGCCTTCGATGTTGAACACTACGCCCTCGCCCCAGCCGTGTTCGTCGTCACCGATCAGGTAACGGCTTTCGTCGGCGGACAGGGTGGTTTTGCCGGTGCCGGACAGACCGAAGAACAGGGTCACGTCGCCTGCTTCGCCGATGTTGGCGGCGCAGTGCATCGGCAGTACGTCGGAAGCCGGCAGCAGGAAGTTCTGCACCGAGAACATGGCTTTTTTCATTTCACCGGCGTAACGCATGCCGGCGATCAGGACTTTTTTCTGCGCGAAGTTGAGGATCACGCAACCATCGGAGTTGGTGCCGTCACGCTCTGGCACGCATTCGAAGTTGGCGACGTTGAGCACTTGCCACTCATCACGACCGGCCGGGTTGTATTTCGCCGGGTTGATGAACAGGCAACGACCGAACAGGTTCTGCCAGGCAGTCTGGGTGGTCATCTTCACAGCCAGGTAGTGGTCTTCGGCGGACCCTACATGCACGTGGGAAACGAAGTGCTCTTGCGCGTTGTTGAACGCTTCGACACGAGCCCACAGGGCATCGAACTTGTCGGCCGGGAACTTGCGGTTGATCGGGCCCCAGGCGATAGCGTCCTGGGTGGAAGGCTCTTCAACGATGAAACGATCGACTGGCGAACGGCCGGTACGGTGACCGGTTTCGACAACCAGCGCGCCAGTATCGGCAAGCACGCCTTCACCGCGCTGCAGGGCTTCTTTGACCAGATCGTCAACACTCAGATCGGTGTATACGGCGTTATTGGCTTGCGTCATGAGGTTCCCCGTCGGCCTATGGCCGAGTGCTCCAAACGTTTTGTAGTAGAAAGTTGCGCACTACTACCGCGAAAAAAGTGGGCCGGATTATGCCAGAAAAGCCCAAAAAGAGTAGGGCCCTCCCGTCAGAACAGCGCTAATCCGGCATTTGTCAGGTGATTTACCTGTGCTTAAACGTTTTAGTGGCGGGTATCGGAAGGGCTGTCGATGCCTGCGCCTGCGAATAATTGGGCAACATCGGCGGCATCGAACAGGTAACGCTCGTTGCAGAACTGGCAGTCAATCTCGATATTTCCACCGTGCTCAACCACCAGATTTTGCGCATCTTCAAGGCCCAGGCTGACCAACGCATTGGCCGAACGCTCGCGCGAGCAACTGCAGTTGAAGCGCAGGGACTGCTCTTCGAACAGGCGCACGGCCTCTTCGTGGTACAGGCGGTGCAGGATGGTTTCGTTGTCCAGGCCCAACAGCTCTTCAGCCGTCAGGGTGCCGGCCAGGGCGGTCAGCTTGCGCCAGCTGTCGGTGCGCTCATCGTCGTCCTTGATGCGGTCAGCCGGCAATTGCTGCAACAACAGGCCACGGGCCCGCTTGCCATCGGCATTGAGCCAGAACTTGGTGCCGACTTGCTGGGACATCACGAAATAGTTGGTGAAGCAGTCCGACAGGGTTTCGCCGTCCAGATCGACAATGCCCTGGTAGCGCTGGCCTTCGGTCGGGTCCACGGTGATCGCCAGCACGCCGTTGGCCATCAAGTCGGACAAGGTCGCATCCGGGGCAATCTGGTCCGCTTCGTAACGGGCCAGGCCGCGGATCTCCCGCTCGCTGGAACATTCGATCATCAGCATCGGAACCGGGCCTTCGGAGCGTGCCTGCAGAATCAGCAGACCGTCGAATTTCATGGTGCCTACCAGCAGCGAAGCGGCCGCCATCAGCTCGCCGAGCAGTTGCGCGACCGGCTCCGGATAGGGGTGCTTGGCGAGGACTTCGGCATAGCTGCGCTCCAGCGAGACCAGTTCGCCGCGGGCGTCGTTCTCGTCGAAGATGAAGCGTTGGGTGAAGTCGGTATCCGGTAGATCAGTCATAGGTCTGGGTATCTGAATTGATGACAAAATGATTACAAGGTTTATAAAATTAAACGCTTTAGCACCATCTTGGTGCGGCTTTCTCCTGGAAACAGAGAGCTTCATAGAGCGAAGAGGGACAGTTTATGAACAATCCGGGTTTGTTCCAAGCCAAGTGGAACCTCCGGCGATGGGCTCTTTGCAATCTACTCGCTATCGGACTGCTGTGTTTTTGGCTGTGGCCCACGGGGCAGATGCTGTGTGTGATTTTCGACGAGTGGCTGTTTCATCTGCTTAATGACCCGCTGGCAACCCACTCCACGTGGCTGCACATATGGGCTGTGGCCAGTTTGCGGCCGTTTGATGCGGTGGTTGGGGTGATTCTGCTGGCACTGCTGATTCGCGGTGACTGGGTGTTCAAGGCCGTGCAGGTGCGCCAGGCAGTGTTAGGTTTTGTCGGTGTTCTGCTGCTGTTGTTGTTTATCCGCATGCTGTTTTCCAAACTCGCCGCGCAAATGGGCTGGCAACACAGCAGCCCGTCGATGGTGATCAGCGGAGCGGTGCAGATGAGTGACTATTTCCCTGGGCTGGAGAAGACCTGGGAATTGAAGGACCGTTCGAGCCAGAGCTTCCCGGGAGATCATGCTTCGGTGCTGTTGATCTGGGCGATGTTCATGACGGTATTCGCCAGGCGCTTCGGGCAACTTCTAGTGATCTGGGGGCTGGCACTGCTATTCATGATGCCTCGGCTGGTAGCAGGGGCGCATTGGGGGCAGGACGATTACATCGGCGGGGTGTTGCTGGCGCTGTTGGCGTTAGGCTGGGGGTATTACACGCCGTTTGCGGCAAAGGTATCGAGTGGGTTGTCGCGGGTATCGGCGCCGCTGTTTGGGCTGGCTGCTCGTCTACCAGTAGTGAGGCGAATGAGCGTCGTTAGAACTGCGCAATAATTTGTGGTGAGCGAGCTTGCTCGCGCTGGGCTGCGGAGCGGCCCCAAAAAAAGGGAGCGCTGCGCACTCCAGCGCGGGGCAAGCCCGCTCACTACAAAAGCCCGTTCGATTGAGGCTAGTCATCATTGCCACTGCCGCGAAACTTGAAGAGATCGCGACGTTGTTTCTTGCTCGGCTTGCCATCGGTGGTCATGCCTGTGGCGCCCGCCTTGCGCATGGCCGCCGCGTTTTCGCGTTTGGCGATACTGGCTTCGGTCTCGGTGTAGAGCGCCTGCGCTTCGGGCGCACCACGGCGCACGATGGAAAGCGCCTGGACGACGACCGTCTTTTCATCAAATCCAGTACGAATCTGGAACTCATCTCCGACGCGCGGCTCCTTGCCCGGCTTGCAGCGCTCACCCCGATGATGCACCTTGCCACTCTCGATAGCGGCCTTCGCCAAGGCACGGGTTTTATAGAACCGCGCTGCCCACAGCCACTTGTCCAGACGGACCTTTTCTTCCTCTTCCTGCTTTTGAGCCACTTGAATTCCTCGCTCTGAAAAATGTCGCAACCTTACCGTTGAAACCCTTCGACGCATAAACCCCAAGGCTCACCTAAGATACGCCAGGTAGCACCCTGTTTTCGCGAGGATACGCTGTGACCGACTTCCCCCTTTCACTCACCTCGCCCAACCAGCGCTGTGTGGGTTGCCAGCAAAGCGAGCCCTTGGGTTTCGATTTTGCGTTCGCCTACCAGCCTATCGTAGACCTTCGGGACCATTCGATCTTCGCCCACGAAGCCTTGGTGCGCGGCACCCACGGCGAAGGGGCGCTGTCGGTGCTGGACCAGGTCAACGAAAGCAACCGCTACCGCTTCGACCAACGTTGCCGAACCCAGGCGATAGCCGGGGCGGCGGCCCTGGGGATGCAAACCCACCTTTCGATCAACTTCATGCCCAATGCCGTGTACCGTCCGGAATTGTGTATCCGTAGCACCCTGGAAGCGGCTCGCGCACACAATTTTCCACTGAACCAACTGATTTTCGAGACACTGGAAAGCGAGCATGTAGATAACTATCGCCATTTGACCAATATTCTGCGTGAATACCGCGAATTCGGCTTCAAGACCGCCATCGACGATTTCGGCGCGGGCTATTCGGGGCTGAACCTGCTGGCCGATTTCCAACCTGACCTGATCAAACTCGACATGGCGCTTATCCGCGATGTTGACCAGGATCGTGTCCGTCAGGTCATCGTCCAGGGGATTGTCACAATCTGTGAGCAGTTGGGGGTTACTGTCATCGCCGAAGGCATCGAAAGTGCCGGCGAGCGCGACTTCCTGTCCGACTGCGGAATTTTTCTGATGCAGGGTTATTGGTTCGCCAAGCCTGCATTCAACGCCCTGGCCGAGGTTTCACCCCAGGCCTGGGCGAATTGACCGGTTACCCATATTGAAGACATTTGACCATTTGACCGTTGTGGGTCTGCGTGAGTGGGTGGCACTTCCCGACCTGGGAGTGGCAGGCCTGCGTGCGAAGATCGACACCGGTGCCAGCACCTCCAGCCTGCACGCCACCGATATCGAGCCGTTTGAGCGCGACGGTGAAAACTGGGTGCGCTTTACCGCACACCTGGGCAGCGTGGTGCAACTGCGTCACCGTCGCTGCGAAGCGCCCCTGGTGACGATGAAAACCATCAAGAGCTCCAACGGTCATGCGCAGGTGCGCTATGTCATCAGCACTACGCTGGCGCTGGGTGATCGGGTCTGGCGGGTGGAGTTCACCCTGGCCTGCCGCAAAGCCATGCGCTACCGCCTGTTGCTGGGCTCCAAGGCCTTGATTGACGGCCAGTTGGTGGTCAATCCCGGCATCAAGTACGTTCAAGACAAGCCGGTGTTCCCGGTCTCCACTATTTCTGCCCCAGGTGCTGCATGAAGATTGCTGTGCTGTCGCGAAACCCGCGTCTGTATTCCACCCGCCGCCTGGTTGAGGCCGGCATCGAACGTGGCCACGAAATGGTGGTGATCGACACGTTGCGTGCCTACATGAACATTGCCAGCCACAAGCCGCAGATCCACTACCGGGGCAAGCCGCTGGAAGGGTTTGATGCCGTCATCCCCCGGATCGGTGCATCGGTGACGTTTTATGGCTGCGCGGTGTTGCGCCAGTTTGAAATGATGGGGGTGTTTCCCCTCAATGAATCCGTAGCCATTGCCCGATCACGGGACAAGTTGCGTTCGCTGCAGTTGCTGTCGCGCCGGGGAATCGGCCTGCCGGTGACCGGCTTTGCCCACTCTCCCGACGACATCCCCGACCTGATCGACATGGTCAATGGCGCGCCACTGGTGATCAAGGTGCTGGAAGGCACCCAGGGCATCGGTGTGGTGCTGTGTGAAACCGCGACAGCGGCGGAGTCCGTGATCGAGGCATTCATGGGCCTCAAGCAGAACATCATGGTGCAGGAATACATCAAGGAAGCCGGCGGGGCCGATATCCGCTGCTTCGTGGTGGGCGACAAGGTGATTGCGGCAATGAAGCGCCAGGCCAAGCCGGGGGAGTTCCGCTCCAACCTGCACCGTGGCGGCAGCGCCAGCCTGATCAAGATAACCCCTGAAGAGCGCATGACCGCACTGCGAGCGGCCAAGGTGATGGGGTTGAGCGTGGCGGGTGTGGATATCCTGCGCTCCAACCACGGCCCCCTGGTGATGGAGGTGAATTCATCGCCGGGGCTGGAAGGGATCGAGACCACCACTGGGAAAAATGTGGCAGGGATCATCATTGAGCATCTGGAGAAGAATGGCGGGCCGAATATGACTCGGACCAAGGGCAAGGGCTGATTAAACCCTGCTTTTGAAACGCCACAAACCAATGTGGGAGCCTGCTCCCATATTGGCTGTGCGTTGTTGCTTAGACTGCGTCTCTAGGCAGCATCAAACCAAGCGGCAAGCGCACACGCGCTTCCAGGCCACCTTCTTCGCGGTTGCGTAACTCAACATTGCCGCCATGCATCGAGGCAATCCGCCGCACAATCGCCAACCCCAGGCCAGTCCCTTTGCCCCCACGAGCACGGTCGCCACGGGTGAACGGGTTGAAAATGCCCTCCAATTCGTCCGGGTCGATACCTGCCCCCCGGTCCATCACGCTCAACACCACATAGGGCGCGGCACTGTCGCCAGACACATAGGCCGCCACTTCCACATCGGAGCCTGCGTGGTGCAAGGCGTTGCCAATCAAGTTGTTCAACAGGCGCTTCATCGATACCCGACGCAACGCAAACGGTTGGATCGGCTCCAGGCGCATGCGCACCTGCTCACCGTTCTGGTTGTAGGGCGCGACGACCTCACGCACCAAGTCCGTCAGGTCGACCTCTTCTACCACCTCATCACGGCCATCGCGGATAAACGCCAGGAACTGGTCGAGAATAGCGTCCATGTCCTCAATGTCGCGGACCATGTCGTCGGTAAGGTCGGTATGGTTGCCCATCAACTCCAGCGACAAGCGCAGTCGCGTCAACGGTGTGCGCAAGTCATGGGAAACCCCCGCCAGCATCAGCTCGCGTTCGCGACCCGCCTGCTCGACGTCCTCCGCCATCTGGTTGAACGCGCCGTACACCTCGGTCATCTCACTGGGGGTATCGCTGACCGGCAGGCGCACACTGCGCCCCTGCCCCAGCTGACGGGCGGCAAACACCAGGCGTTTAAGCGGCTGGTTGAGCTGGCGGACGAAAATCCACGCGGACGCCGTTGAAAGCAATCCGATGGCGAGGAACCATCCCAATACATTCCAGATTTTTTGTCCGCGCAACGGGTGCGGGTAAAGCGGCACCTTGATCCAGGCATCGCCAAGGCTCGGCGCTCTTACCCACAGTGCGGGAGAAACATGCATGCGAAGGCGTACTTCAGTGTCCTCTCCCAGTTCGTCGCGCATCTGGCGCTGGTAGATCTCGCTGTACGGCCAGTGCTGCTCGCCTTCGGGCACACCGGCCCCTTCGACCCGAATCAGCGTCGACGCCTTTGCCACCTTTTCGCGGTTCTCAGGATCTACGGCCCAGTAGGCACGCAAGGTCAAGGCAACACCGTGGGCGTACTGCCGGTCCACCAGCACGTCTTCGTTCATCAACAGATAAACCAGCGTGAGTGCCTTGGAAAACAGAACGACGATCAGCACCAGCCAAAGGGTGCGAGAGAAGAAACTTTGCGGGAACCACAGCGGGGTTTTCATAGAAGACAGCTAGATACCTTGCAGGAACGAGCGGCGCTCGCAGAATTACAGACGCCGGGCATCCCGTCGACTCTGGTGGAGTCAAACACCGAGAGGCCCGCCCCGCAAATCATCGGTCAACTGGTTTTATTGCCATCCGGCACAAACACATAACCCACGCCCCACACCGTCTGGATGTACCGTGGCTTGGACGGGTCCGGCTCGATCATCCTGCGTAGACGGGAGATCTGCACGTCGATAGAGCGCTCCAGGGCGTCCCATTCCCGGCCACGGGCCAGGTTCATCAGCTTATCGCGTGTCAGGGGCTGGCGAGCGTTCATCACCAGGGCCTTGAGCACGGCGAATTCGCCGGTGGTCAGCATATGCACTTCATCGCCACGCTTGAGCTCACGCGTGGCCAGCGACAGTTCGTAGTCGCCAAAGGTCACGCTTTCGTCTTCGCTGCCCGGTGCGCCCGGCACAGGCAGGGCCTGGCGACGCAGTACGGCTTTGACCCGGGCCATCAGCTCATCAGGGTTGAACGGCTTGGCCAGGTAATCATCGGCGCCCAGTTCGAGGCCCTTGATGCGGCTCAGCTCATCACCCTTGGCGGTGAGCATGATGATTGGAATCTGGTTGTTCGCACCGCGCAGGCGTTTGCAGGCGGTCAGGCCGTCTTCGCCGGGCAGCATGAGGTCGAGTACGACCAGGTTGAATACCTCACGCCCCAGCAGACGGTCCATCTGCTCGGTGTTCGGCACCGCGCGGGCGCGGTAGCCCTTGGAGTTGAAGAAACGCTCCAGCAGGCTGCTCAGCCCTGGATCGTCGTCAACGATGAGAATTTTTTCGCCTTCAGCAGTTTGTGCAGTGCTGCTCATTGGATGCTCCTCTTATCTCGGCGCGCATTATGGCCTAGCTGCCGTTATACGCACCGTGTGCATTGTTAGCAGATTTTTCCTCTACTGCCAGCGAACCCGCGCCCTACAACCGTTGGCGCAATCCCCCCCAAGGGCAGAACGCTGGTTATAATGCGGCGCCGTCGTGCAGGGCAACGTCAGATCGTTACCGTTTAATGCCGAGGCTTTTTTCACCCGCTTGTCGTGATTTTTTCGATTTCGAGGGTCAATAGGCTGCCTCTTGACCCAGGCAGCGGCGCCAGTCGGGCCGCTCAACCAGCCTCCCAAGGCCTTGTTCTCCGGGCCTGCGAGCTGCTTTTAAGAATTTCAGGTGGTTTTATGGACAGCATCAACAGCCGCATCGCCGAGGAACTCGGTGTACGCCCACAACAGGTCGAAGCGGCCGTCGCTCTACTGGATGAAGGCTCCACGGTGCCTTTCATCGCCCGTTACCGTAAAGAAGTGACCGGCAGCCTCGACGACATCCAATTGCGGCACCTGGAAGAGCGCCTGCGCTACCTGCGAGAACTCGACGAACGGCGTATCAGCATTCTCGCCAGCATCGAGGAACAGGGCAAGTTGACCCCGCAGCTTGAGCGCGACATCAAGCTCGCCGACACCAAGACCCGTCTCGAAGACCTCTACCTGCCGTACAAACAGAAGCGTCGCACCAAGGGCCAGATCGCCCTGGAAGCCGGCCTGGGCGAGCTGGCTGACGGCCTGTTCAACGACCCGTCGCTGACCCCGGACACCGAAGCGGCCCGTTTCATCGACGCCGAAAAAGGCGTCGCCGACGTCAAGGCCGCCCTGGAAGGCGCCAAGTACATCCTCATGGAGCGCTTCGCCGAAGACGCCAGCCTGCTGGAGAAACTGCGTACTTACCTCAAGCAGGAAGCCATTCTCAGCGCCCGCGTCATCGCCGGCAAAGAGGAAGAAGGCGCCAAGTTCCGCGATTACTTCGAGCATGACGAACCGCTCAAGAGCATGCCGTCCCACCGTGCACTCGCCATTTTCCGTGGCCGCAACGAAGGCATTCTCAGCTCCGCGCTGAAGGTTGGCGACGAGCTGCCGGGCACCATGCACCCGTGCGAAGGCATGATCGGTCAACAATTCGGCATCCAAAATCAGAACCGTCCTGCGGACAAGTGGCTCGGTGAAGTGGTGCGCTGGACCTGGAAGGTCAAGCTCTACACCCACCTGGAAACCGACCTGCTCGGCGAGCTGCGCGACGGTGCCGAAACCGAGGCGATCAACGTCTTCGCCCACAACCTGCATGACCTGCTGCTGTCGGCCCCAGCCGGCCCGCGCGCCACCCTGGGCCTCGACCCAGGCCTGCGTACCGGCTGCAAGGTCGCCGTGGTCGACGCCACCGGCAAGCTGCTGGACCACGCCACTGTGTATCCGCATGTGCCGCACAATAAATGGGACCAGACCCTGGCGATACTTGCCGCCCTGTGCGCCAAGCACGCGGTGGACCTGATCGCCATCGGCAACGGCACCGCCAGCCGTGAAACCGACAAGCTGGCCGCCGAACTGATCAAAAAATACCCAGCCATGAAGATGACCAAGGTCATGGTCTCCGAAGCCGGTGCTTCGGTGTACTCGGCGTCGGAACTGGCGTCCAAGGAGTTCCCGGACCTCGACGTGTCGATCCGTGGCGCGGTGTCCATCGCCCGTCGCCTGCAGGATCCCCTGGCCGAACTGGTGAAGATCGACCCTAAATCCATCGGCGTCGGCCAGTACCAGCACGACGTGTCGCAGCTGAAACTGGCGCGCGGCCTGGATGCGGTCGTGGAAGACTGCGTAAACGCCGTGGGCGTGGACGTGAACACGGCCTCCGTGGCTCTGCTGGCGCGTATTTCCGGCCTTAACGCCACGCTGGCGCAGAACATCGTCACTCACCGTGACGAAAACGGCGCCTTCAAAACCCGTGCGGCACTGAAAAAAGTCGCACGTCTGGGTGAAAAAACCTTCGAACAATCCGCCGGCTTCCTACGCGTAATGAACGGTGACAACCCGCTGGACGCTTCGGCGGTTCACCCGGAAGCCTACCCGCTGGTGCAACGCATCGCCGCCGAGACTGACCGTGACATCCGTTCGCTGATCGGTGACGCCGCGTTCCTCAAGCGCCTGGACCCAAAGAAGTACACCGACGAAACCTTCGGCGTACCGACCATCACCGACATCCTGCAAGAGCTGGAAAAACCTGGCCGCGACCCACGTCCCGAGTTCAAGACTGCCGAGTTCCAGGACGGCGTCGAAGACCTCAAGGACCTGCAGCTGGGCATGATCCTGGAAGGTGTGGTCACCAACGTGACCAACTTCGGCGCCTTTGTGGACATCGGCGTGCATCAGGACGGATTGGTGCACATCTCCGCGCTTTCGGAGAAATTCATCAAGGATCCACGCGAAGCGGTAAAAGCCGGTGATGTGGTCAAGGTCAAGGTCATGGAAGTCGACATCCCACGCAAACGCGTCGGCCTGTCGATGCGCATGAGTGACACCCCCGGCGAGAAAATTGACGGTGCCCGTGGCGCACGCCCAGGCTCGGCGCCGCGCCAGTCGCAAAACAATGCACCGCGCAAGGAAGCCGCCACGGCGGCCCCAAGCAACAACGCCATGGCCTCGCTGTTCGCCAACGCCAAACAGTTGAAGAAACGCTGATGGAGATCCCGGCCGGGTTGACCCAGAGCGCATTCAGCGAGCTGATCGGCTGCCGCCTGCAGCGCCTTGAAGAAGGCGTTGCCGAGGTGGCCCTGACCCTGGAGCCGCACTTGCGCAACCGCGCGGGCAAGCTCCATGGTGGGGCGATTTTCAGCCTGGTGGACATTACGATGGGGCTGGCCTGTTCCAGCTCACATGGTTTCGACCAGCAGAGCGCGACCATCGAGTGCAAGATCAATTACATCCGCGCCGTGGAAGACGGCGACGTGCTGTGCACCAGCCGGGTGATTCATGCCGGCCGCCGCACGCTGGTGGTCGAGGCGGATGTGTACCAGGACGAAAGACTTGTCGCAAAAGCGCAGGGCACCTTCGCTGTCCTATAGCTCCTCACCCTCGATTTGAGTTAATTTCGGCGCTGCGACAACAGCGTCGGAATTTTCTTGCCGCGCTGTAGCCAAATTCATGGAGTGAAGTAGGCATTTTCACAGCGGGTCAAATCGACTCTAAACCAGGCGATAACGCCAGTTTTAACTTCACCCTTGTAGACCGTCCTGCCCACCCCCATATTGGGGCGACTGACGCGTGAAGGAATCCAACTTGAGCGAACTTCTCAACCGCCGCCTGGCTTTGCTCGGCAAGCGCGAACACCTCTCCCTGCTAGAGCAGTGCTTGCACGGCATCGAGCGCGAATGCCTGCGCGTCACGGGTGAGGGCCGCCTGGCACAAACGCCGCACCCTGAAGCCCTGGGCGCCGCGTTGACCAACGAACTGATCACCACCGACTACTCGGAATCGCTGCTGGAGTTCATCACTCCCGCGCTGCCCAACCCGGCCGATACCCTCAGCAGCCTGGACAAGATCCACCGCTTTGCCTACACCAAGCTCGGCAGCGAATACCTGTGGAGCCCCTCGATGCCGTGCCCGTTGCCGGCCGAGGAAGATATTCCGATTGCCTACTACGGCACCTCCAATATCGGCCAGCTCAAGTACGTGTATCGCAAGGGCCTGGCCCTGCGTTACGGCAAGACCATGCAATGCATCGCCGGCATCCACTACAACTTTTCCCTGCCGGAAGCGTTGTGGCCGTTGCTCAAGGAGACTGAAGGGTTCGTCGGCACCGACCGCGACTACCAGTCCACCGCCTACATCGCGCTGATCCGTAATTTCCGTCGCTACAGCTGGCTGCTGATGTACCTGTTCGGTGCCTCGCCAGCCCTGGACGCTGGTTTCCTGCGCGGTCGTTCGCACCAGTTGGAAGTCTTGGACGCCGACACCCTGTACCTGCCGTACGCCACCAGCCTGCGCATGAGCGACCTGGGTTACCAGAGCAACGCCCAGGCCGGCCTCACGCCATGCTACAACGACCTGGCCAGCTATACCGACAGCCTGCGCGAAGCGGTGGCAACGCCCTATGCGCCGTACGTCGAGGTCGGCACCCACAAGGATGGTGAGTGGGTGCAGCTCAACACCAACATCCTGCAGATCGAAAACGAGTACTACTCCAACATCCGTCCCAAGCGCGTGACCTACACCGGCGAGCGGCCGATCCAGGCGCTGGTGGCGCGTGGCATCCAGTACATCGAAGTTCGCTGCCTGGACATCAACCCGTTCCTGCCAATGGGCATCGACCTGCCGGAATCGCGTTTCCTCGACGCCTTCCTGCTGTACTGCGCGCTGAACGACAGCCCGCTGTTCGCCGACAACGAGTGCGGCAACGCCACCTCCAACTTCCTCAGCGTGGTCAAGGAAGGTCGCCGTCCGGGCCTGCAACTGCAGCGACAGGGCCAGGCGGTGGACATGAAGGAATGGGCCGCCGAGCTGTTGGAACAGATCGCACCGCTGGCCGCCTTGCTGGATGAGAGCCACGGCATTACCGAGCACAGCCAGGCGCTGGACGCTCAGTTGGCCAAGGTCAAGGACCCGTCCCTGACGCCATCGGCCCAGGTGCTGGCGGCGATGGCCGAGCGTAAGGAAAGTTTTGCGCAGTTTTCCCTGCACCAGAGCCAGCTGCACGCCGAGCACTTCCGCAAGGAGCCGCTGCCGGCCGAAGAGCAGACGCGCTTTGAACAGCTGGCACGCACGTCGCTGGCACAGCAGGCGGAGCTGGAGCAGAACGAAGTGGGCGATTTCGATGTGTTTGTCGGCTCCTACCAAGCCAGCATCCTCGCCATCAGCAACTAAAAAATGTTGGGGTAATTTAGTGTAGTGAGCGGGCTTGCCCCGCGCTGGGTGGCGAAGCCGCCCCAATAAGGCAACCGCATTGCTTCAGTTAACACGCGGCGCCAGATTTTAGGGCGGCTTCGCCACCCAGCGCGGGGCAAGCCCGCTCACTACAGGGCAACATTTTTCTCCTCATAAGCTAATTCGAAAATGTTATTTATTTTCGAATTCTTAGATCATTTAGTCTCCTCACACGCCGACCCTCGGCCGCCTGATTGAGGAGCTTCCCCTTGAAACTGCTAACCCCTCTGCGCCTCTTGGCCGCGTTGTCCCTGGCCGGTGCCAGCCTGTTTGCCCAGGCGGCGGATGTGACCATCGCTTACCAGACCACCGTGGACCCGGCCAAAGTCGCCCAGGCCGACGGTGCCTATGAAAAAGCCACCCACGCCAAGATCGACTGGCGCAAATTCGACAATGGCGCCGACATCATCGCCGCCATCGCTTCCGGCGACGTACAGATCGGCTACCTCGGTTCCAGCCCGCTGACGGCTGCGATCACCCGCAAAGTGCCGGTGGAAACCTTCCTCGTCGCCACCCAGATCGGCGGCGCCGAAGCCCTGGTGGCGCGCAACGGCTCAGGGATCAACAGCCCGCAGGACCTGATCGGCAAGAAAGTCGCCGTGCCCTTCGTGTCCACCGGGCACTACAGCCTGCTCGCCGCGCTGAAGCACTGGAACATCGACCCGTCCAAAGTGACCATCCTCAACCTCGCGCCACCGGCAATCATCGCGGCCTGGAAGCGTGGTGATATCGACGCGACCTACGTGTGGGACCCCGCCCTGGGCGTCGCCAAAGAGAACGGCAAGGTGCTGATCACCTCCGGCGAACTGGCCAAGTTCGGCGCGCCGACCTTCGATGCGTGGATCGTGCGCAAGGACTTCGCCGAGAAGCACCCGGAAATCGTCACCGCGTTCGCCAAAGTTACCTTGGACGCCTACGCCGCTTACCGCAAAGACCCACAAGCCTGGCTCGCCGACAAAGGCAACGTCGACAAACTGGTCAAGCTCTCCGGCGCCAAGGCCAGTGACATCCCCTTGCTGCTGCAAGGCAACGTCTACCCGCTGGCCGCTGACCAGGTGACCCTGCTGGGCGCACCGACCACCAAAGCCGTCACCGATACCGCTGCGTTCCTGAAGGAGCAAGGCAAGGTCGACGCGGTGCTGCCGGACTACGCCCCCTACGTCAGTGCCAAATTCATCACTCACTGATTGAGGAGTTCATTGCGATGGCCTTGCTACAGCTGGAGCGCATCAGCGCACAGTACCCAGGCGCCACAGAACCGGTACTGTCAGACATTTCACTCGACCTGGGGCCCCAGCAATTGCTGGTGGCCCTCGGCCCGTCCGGCAGTGGCAAGACTTCGCTGTTGAACCTGATTGCCGGCTTTGTCGAACCGTCTGCCGGGCGCATCACCCTCGATGGTGTGCCGGTCAACGGCCCCAGCGCCGAGCGCGGCGTGGTGTTCCAGGACGACGCCCTGCTGCCCTGGCAGGACGTACTGGCCAATGTCGGCTTCGGCCTGGAGCTGGCCGGTGTGCCCAAGGCGCAACGCGAAGTCCGCGCCCGGGAAATGCTTGCGCTGGTTGACCTCGCTGGTTTCGACAGCCGCCGTATCTGGCAGCTTTCCGGCGGCCAGAAGCAACGTGTCGGCCTGGCCCGCGCGTTGGCTGCCGACCCGCGCGTACTGCTGATGGACGAACCCTTCGGCGCCCTCGATGCCTTCACCCGCGAGCAGATGCAGGAGCTGTTGCTGCAAGTCTGGCGGCGCACGGCCAAGCCGGTGTTCCTGATCACCCACGACATCGAAGAGGCGGTATTTCTCGCCACCGACCTGATCCTGCTGGCACCCAACCCCGGCCAGATCGTCGAACGCCTAAGCCTGGACTTCGGCCAGCGCTACGCCGCCGGTGAATCGGCGCGGGCGATCAAGTCCGACCCGCGCTTTATCGAAACCCGCGAACACGTGCTGAGCAAAGTGTTCTCCCAACGGCAGGTGTCCGCATGAGCAGCTACGAACTCCCCGCCACCACCACCCAGCCAGTGGCGCACGCGGTTATTCCGGTGCGTCGCAGCTTGAGTACGCGCTGGATCAGCCTGCTGACCCTGTTCACCTTGTTGGCCCTCTGGTGGGCCGTGACCGCCACCGGTTTGATCGAACCCTTATTCCTGCCACCGCCGTCCGCCGTGCTGCAAAAAGGCTGGCTGTTGGCGACCAGCGGCTACATGGATTCCACCTTGTGGCAGCACTTGGGCGCGAGCCTCAGCCGTATCGGCCTGGGCCTGGGTTTTGCCGTGCTGACCGCCGTGCCCGTGGGCATTGCCATCGGTTCCAATCGTGTCGCCCGGGGTGTGCTCGACCCACTGATCGAGTTCTACCGACCGATCCCACCCCTGGCCTATCTGCCGTTGATCGTGATCTGGTGCGGCATCGGCGAGCTGTCCAAGGTGCTGCTGATTTACTTGGCGATCTTTGCGCCCATTGCCATCGCCACGGCAACCGGCGTGCGCACGGTCGACCCGGCCAAGCTGCGCGCCGCGCAGTCGCTGGGCGCCAGCCGTGCGCAGTTGATTCGTCATGTGATCCTGCCGAGCGCCCTGCCCGATATCCTCACCGGCGTACGCATCGGGCTGGGTGTGGGTTGGTCGACATTGGTCGCCGCAGAATTGATCGCCGCCACCAGCGGCCTGGGCTTCATGGTGCAGTCAGCGGCGCAGTTCCTGGTCACCGACGTGGTGGTGCTGGGGATCCTGGTCATCGCCTTGATCGCCTTCGCCATGGAAATGGGCTTGCGTGCACTGCAACGCAAACTGGTGCCTTGGCATGGCCAGGCACATTGAGTGAGAACCGCATGAGCAGCCTGACCGTTACCCCCTTAAGTACCGCACTGGGCGCCCAGATCAGTGGCGTCGACATCACCCAGCCGCTGGACCTCGAGCAGCGCCACGCCATTGAACAGGCGTTGCTCACGCACTCGGTGCTGTTCTTCCGAGGCCAAGCCATCAACCCGCAGCAGCAAGCGCGGTTTGCGGCGAATTTCGGCGACCTGCATATCCACCCGATTTACCCCAACGTACCGGAACAGCCCGAAGTGCTGATCCTCGACACCGCCGTCACCGACGTGCGCGACAACGCCGTGTGGCACACCGACGTGACCTTCCTGCCCACCCCGGCGCTCGGTGCGGTGCTCAGCGCCAAGCTGCTGCCGGCGTTTGGTGGCGACACGTTGTGGGCCAGCGGGATCGCGGCGTATGAGGCATTGTCCGAACCGTTCAAGCGGTTGCTCGACGGGCTGACCGCGACGCATGACTTCACCAAATCCTTCCCGCTGGAGCGCTTTGGCAACACCGCCGATGACCTGGTGCGCTGGGAAGAAACCCGCAAGAAGAACCCACCGCTGTCACACCCGGTGGTGCGTACGCATCCGGTGAGTGGGCGTAAGTCGCTGTTCGTGAGTGAGGGGTTTACCACCACAATCAATGAGCTTGAGCCGGCGGAAAGCGAGGCGATCCTCAAGCTGTTGTTCGCCCACGCGACACGCCCGGAGTTCACCATCCGCTGGCGTTGGCAGGAAAACGATGTGGCGTTCTGGGATAACCGCGTGACGCAGCATTACGCGGTGGATGACTACCGGCCGCAACGGCGGGTGATGCATCGGGCCACGATTTTGGGGGACATCCCCTTCTAAAGCCTGGCATAAATCAAATGTGGGAGCGGGCTTGCCCCCGATGGCAGTTTGTCAGTCAACCAATCACTGACTGATCTACCGCTATCGGGAGCAAGCCCCCTCCCACATTGACCGGTTATTCAGCAGTGGAGGGTTTTTCCCACAGGTTGATCCCGCCTTCCTGCGCGAACCGATCAATCTCCGCCAGTTCTTCGGCGCTGAAGCTCAAATTCTTCAACGCCCCGACGTTTTCAATAATCTGCTCCGGCCGGCTCGCACCAATCAACGCACTGGTCACCCGTGGATCACGCAACGTCCAGGCCAATGCCAGTTGCGCCAGGCTCTGGCCACGCCGCTGGGCAATTTCATTCAGCGCCCGCACGTGGGCGATGTTGGCTTCGGACAGGTGCTTGGCCTGCAACGAACCGCCACCCGGCCGATTCACTCGCGCATCGGCCGGCACGCCGTTGAGGTATTTGTCAGTCAGCAGCCCTTGGGCCAGCGGCGTGAAGGCAATCACCCCGGCACCGAGTTCTTCGGTGGTGTCCAGCAGGTCTTTTTCCACCCAGCGGTTGAGCAGGTTGTAAGCCGGTTGGTGGATCAGCAGCGGCACTTTCCACTCATTGAGCAGGGCGGCGATTTCGCGGGTTTTTACCCCCGAATAGGACGAGATACCGATGTACAACGCCTTGCCTTGCTGCACGGCGGTGGCGAGGGCGCTGGCGGTTTCTTCCAGCGGGGTGTCGGCGTCAAAACGGTGGGAGTAAAAAATATCCACGTAGTCAACGCCCAGGCGCTGCAGGCTCTGGTCCAGGCTCGCCAGCACGTATTTGCGCGAACCGCCGCCCTGGCCATAAGGACCGGGCCACATGTCCCAACCGGCCTTGCTGGAGATGATCAGTTCATCGCGGTAGTGCTTGAAGTCTTCGCGCAGCAAACGGCCGAAGTTGATCTCGGCGCTGCCATAGGGCGGGCCGTAGTTGTTGGCCAGGTCGAAGTGGTTGATCCCCAGGTCGAATGCGGTGCGCAGCAGGGCGCGCTGGGTGTCGATCGGGGTGCTGTCGCCAAAGTTGTGCCACAGGCCCAGGGACAGTGCCGGCAGCACCAATCCACTGCGGCCTACGCGGCGATACGGGATAGATTCATAGCGGTTTTCGGCAGCAATGTAAGTCATCGAATCCTCTCTTGGACGTAGGCAAATAAGGCCTGGGAATAACGATATTCCCAGGCCTTTTAACCAGCTGAATCGCTTAAGTCTGCCTGTCCGTTTTACAGCAATTTCCTACCAGAGTGGAACGACATAGCTGACATAGAGGCGGTTTTCATCCTGCACGGTGGCGCCGGTGATATCCGGGCTGGCGTGGGCGTTTTTCCAGGTCACACCGAGGCCTTTGAGGGTGCCGGTGGGTACTTGATAGGCCACGGCAACGTCACGCTCCCATTCGCTGGTAGTGCCCTGCGCCGTGCGGATGTCATCGCCGTGGGCGTAGCCGGCGGAGAACGTCAGGCCGGTGAGGCCGAGTGTGCCGAAGTCATATTTGTACTGCGCCAGCCAGGTGCGCTCACCGGCATGCTGGAATTTATTCAACTGCAGGTTGGTCAGCGCCGGGGTGTCGGCACCTGAACCGGGGCCCTGGCGGTTGTCGCCGCTGTTCAGGCCGGAATCCAAGTACGGGAAGTCGCTGTCGCCGCTGTTCTTCTGGATCCCCAGGCCGACGGTGTGACCGTCCAGGCTGTAGCTCTCGAGCAAGCTGGCGGTGGTCTGGTTGATGCGGCCTTTGCCGGTGCCGTCACCATAGAGGCCGGCCGCCGCAAAGTCTTTGTCGCCATCGGCGTTGCCACCCACGCCCAGGCTGCGGAACACGCGCACGTCGGTGTCGATGGCGCCCACGGACAAGGCGTCATGGCGCTTGGCGCCGAGGAAGAACTGCTGGTAGTAATCCTCAAGGTTGGAGTACCACAGGCTGACCGTGGTGTTCTGTATACCGGTGTAATCCGCGCCGCCGAACAGGAAGCGATCACTCTCTTGGGTCCCCCCGGCAGTGATCATGCCCTGGTCGCCGGTTTCGTTGCGGATCTTGGTCTTGAAGATATCGCCGCCGGTGAAGGTGAAGTCGCTGAGGTCTTTGGACACCAGCTGCACACCCGTGTTGGTCTGCTGGTAAAGGCGCCCGTCGGTGTTGGCCAGTACTGGGTTGTTGCCGTAGAGCGTACCGACGCGCAGTTCATCCTTGGCAAAACGCATCTTGAACGTCGGGCTCAGCACGCCGAACTGGTCGGCGGACTTGCCGTTGTCCAGCGGGAACATGCTGCCGGGGTAACGGCCCTGGTGATCCTTGTCGTTGAGGTCGCCACCCGAGTCCAGTTTCAACCCGTAGAACGCCTGCAGATCCAGGCCAAACCCCACCGGCCCCTCGGTGTAGCCGGACTTGAAGTTGAACTCGAAGCCCTGGCCCCAATCGCGAATGCTGTGGGCCTTGGCGTTGCTGTTCACCACATCACGCCCCTGCTGGTTGAGATAGCGATTGAGCAGGGTCACATCAGCGTGGCTGTCATCGATAAAATCGGCATGGGCGGACAGCATAAAGCTCGCCATGGCGGCACCCACCACGGGGCTTAATAACGTCTTCATCGGTACCGGTCTCCGTCACTGTTTTGAAATGAAAGCGTCAAACGCTTCACACAATTACGCAGTGGCCAGATGACAGTTGCGCGTCAAACCGAGGGTTTGACGGATGAAATTAAATTTAAGAAAGCCCTCTAGAACGGGGCTTTGCGGGGTTTAAGGAGCGGGCAAGCCCGCTCCCACAGGCGACTAACGTACCAAGTGCAGGAACTGCAGATGCCGTTCGTACTGGTCGAGGATGTCGTTGATGATCTGCTCCTTCGTGTAGCCCACCAAGTCGTAGTCCTGGCTGCCCTCACTCAAGTGCACTTCCGCCCGGTAGTAGCGACGGTTGTTGAGCTCTTTGGAGCCCATACCACCACGGGCGAAGGACGGTGTGAAGTAACCGCGCATCTGCACCTGGTAGACGAAGGGATGCTCCTCGCCATGGCCGATTTCCAGGCTCACGCTGTCGTTGGCCGGGTCGGGCTGAGTCACCACATTCAGGCCCTTCTCGACAAACACCGCCGTCACTTCTTCGATGGCCGGACGCACCGTTGCCTCAAGGAAGCGGTACACCTCGTCACGCGACGGGAAGTGCACAGCCTGGCTCAGGCGCTGGCGCCAGCCGCCACGCCCCTTGCGCGCCGCCGAGATCGGCGCCAGCGAATGCAGCTGGGCGATCTGCTTCTGCGATTCCAGATGGAAGGCTTTGTGCAGTCCCCACATCATCAGCAGCAGGATCATCGAGAACGGCAACGAGGTCAGCACCACCGCTGACTTGAGCGAATCGATACTGCCGGCGAACAACAAGGCACTGGTGACCAGCGCGGTCATCGCCCCCCAGAACACCCGCAGCCACTTCGGCCCGTCTTCATCGGCGTTGCCGCCCTTGGACGACAGCGTCGACAGCACGACGGTGCCCGAGTCTGCCGAGGTGACGAAGAACACGAAGCTGATAAACACCGTGACCGCGATGACGGTCTTGCTCCACGGGTAGGTTTCCAGCAGCAGGTAGAGGCTCATCGACGGGTCATCGATGGCCGACTGGCCGAGTGCGACCATGCCGTGGTTGAGCACTTGGTCGATGGCGCTGTTGCCGAAAATCGACATCCACGCCAGGGTAAAGCCCAGCGGGATCAGCAGTACGCCGAAGACGAATTCACGGATGGTACGACCACGGGAAATACGCGCGATAAACAGGCCCACGAACGGCGACCATGCGATCCACCAGGCCCAGTAGAACACGGTCCAACCGCCCAGCCAGTCGCTCGGTTTATCGTAGGCGTACACGTCGAAGCTCTTGGTCGGCAAGGCGCCCAAGTAGTCACCGATGTTCTGTATCAAGGTGTTGAGCAAGTGCTGGGTGGGCCCGGCGAACAACACGAACAGCAGCAGCGCACAGGCCAGCAGCATGTTGATGTCGGACATCACCCGCACGCCTTTATCGACGCCGGCCACGGCGACCAGGATCGCGGCGCCCATCATCAGGGTGATCAAGCCAACCTGGATCCACTGGGTGTGGGCGATGCCAAACAGGTAATCGAGCCCGGAGTTGAGGTGCAGCACACCAAAGCCCATATCGGCGCCGAGGCCGAACACCGTGGCGATGATGCCGAAGCCATCCACCGCATAACCGATAGGGCCGTTGATGCGCTTGCCGATCAGTGGGTACAGCGCCGATCGCAATGCCAGCGGCAGGTTATGACGGTAAGCGAAGTACGCCAAAGCCATGCCGACAAAGGCGAACACGCCCCAGCCATGCAAGCCCCAATGCAGAAACAGCACCTGCATGGCCTGACGCGCGGCGTCGGCGTTGAGCGGCGCGCCCTGTGGCGGTTGCACCAGGTGCGTCAGCGGCTCGGACACGCAGAAAAAGAACAGCGTGATACTGATGCCGGCGGCGAACAGCATGCCGGCCCAGGACAGGTAACTGAATTCGGGCTCGTCGTGGTCGGCACCGAGTTTTATCTTGCCGTAGCCCGATAGCGCGGTGACCACCACGAAGACCAGATACAGGGTCATCGCCAACATGTAGTACCAGCCGACCGTATTGGCCGCCCAGTTTTGCGCCGCCAGCAACCAGGCACCGGCCTGTTGCGGGATAGCGATGACCGTGATGCCGAACAGCAGGATGAAGGTCGCGGCAAAGTAGAAGACGGGCGCATTCATGCGCACCATGCCGCTGGCTGGGGTGGACGATGCACTCATGAACGATGCACCCCTGGTGTGTGAGATGTGGCTGTCAATAACGGACTCAGCAAAGGTAAGCCTCCTGTTGTGAGCGGGCAGCGAACCACCGGGTTTAACTTGAACGAGCATTCAAGTTAAACATGGATAGGCGGTCTGGGACTAATCGCAAGGCTGAGTGGTAGGTGATTCCTACACTAGCTCAAGGACTGGTATGACGGGCGAGAAGGGGAAATCGTTCAGCGGTCTGGAGGTGAAATGCACACAAAATGTGGGAGGGGCGTGCCCCCGATGGCGGTGGTTCAGCCAATTCATTATTGACTGACACTCCGCTATCGGGAGCAAGCCCCCTCCCACAGGGTATTTGTGCAGGTGCTTTACTTCTGCGCGCCGTCCTCATGCTGCAAATTCGCCTGGGTAATATTCGCTCCCGCCGGCACGCTGCGCGTCAGCCACACATTACCGCCGATGGTCGAGCCCTTGCCGATGGTGATGCGCCCCAGGATCGTCGCGCCGGCGTAGATCACCACGTCATCCTCAACGATCGGATGGCGCGGGTGCCCTTTCTGCAACTGCCCATCTTCATCCGCCGGGAAGCGCTTGGCGCCCAGCGTCACCGCTTGGTAGATGCGCACTCGCTCGCCGATGATCGCGGTTTCGCCAATCACCACGCCCGTCCCGTGGTCGATGAAAAAGCTAGGGCCAATCTGGGCGCCGGGGTGGATATCGATACCGGTGGCCGAGTGGGCAATCTCTGAACTGATGCGCGCCAACAGCGGCAAACCGGCGCGATACAGGTGGTGCGCCAAGCGATGGTGAATCACTGCCAGGATCCCCGGATAGCACAGCAGCACTTCATCCACACTGCGCGCGGCCGGGTCGCCGTGATAGGCGGCCAACACGTCGGTGTCCAACAGGCTGCGCAGGGACGGCAAGGCCAGGGCGAAATCCTGGATCAGGCGGATGGCAAGGGCGTCGACCGCGCTGTCATCCTGGCCGCCTTGGCGCGCGGCGTAACGCAGTTCCAGGCGCGCCTGGGCCAGCAATGCGTTGAGGGCGACATCGAGGGTATGGCCGACGTAAAAGTCTTCACTTTCTTCACGCAGGTCCACCGGCCCCAGGCGCATCGGGAACAACGCACCGCACAAGGCTTCAAGGATCTGCGCCACGGCTTCGCGCGATGGCAGCTCACGGCCGCCATGTTCACCACTCAAGCGACCGTTGCGCGTTCGCCACTGGTCCCGGGCGCCGCGCAGTTGGCTGACGATGGTCTGTAATTGCCAATGACTGGAACGCTCACTCACGGTATTCACTCCTGACGAAATGGCCCTCACTTTACGGTATGCACCCTGGCCGCCCTTAAGAACCAATGGTGCGATGCTAAGAACCATCCGACATAAGCGATTGTCGGTTGCCCGATGAAAAGTGCCTGCCTATAGTCGCCCCACCACTCAGCAACCGTGCGTAACCATGATCAAACAACAGCTCGAACGTTTTAATCGCCTGGACCTGCTGGGCGGCGCCACTGCCCTGGAAAAACTCGAGCGGCTGTCGACTTGGCTGGGCCGGGACATCTACGTCAAACGCGACGACACCACGCCGCTGGCCATGGGCGGTAACAAGCTGCGCAAACTCGAATACCTCGCCGCCGATGCCATCGCCCAGGGCGCCGACACCCTGGTGACCGCCGGCGCCATCCAGTCCAACCATGTGCGCCAGACGGCTGCGCTGGCTGCCAAGCTTGGCCTGGGCTGTGTCGCCCTGCTGGAAAACCCCACCGGCACCGAAGACCCTAGCTACCTGGGCAACGGCAACCGCCTGCTGCTGGACCTGTTCGACGCCAAGGTAGAATTGGTGGAGAACCTCGACAACGTCGACGACCAGCTCAACGCCCTCGCCGACCGTCTGCGCAGCAACGGCAAGAAGCCGTACCTGGTGCCCATCGGCGGCTCCAATGCCCTCGGCGCCCTGGGTTATGTGCGCGCCGGCCTGGAGCTGGCCGGACAGATCCAAGACAGCGGCATCGACTTTGCCGCCGTGGTGCTGGCGTCCGGCAGTGCCGGGACTCACAGTGGCCTGGCCCTGGCCTTGAGCGAAGTGCTGCCGAACCTGCCGGTGATGGGCGTCACCGTGTCGCGTACCGACGAAGCCCAGCGCCCGAAAGTGCAGGGCCTGGCCGAACGCACCGCCGAGTTGCTGGGCGTGGCGATCCCCGACGCCTTCAAGGTGATCCTGTGGGACGAATATTTCGGCCCGCGTTATGGCGAACCGAACGCCGGCACCCTTTCGGCGGTCAAGCTATTGGCAAGCCAGGAAGGCCTGCTGCTGGACCCGGTCTACACTGGCAAGGCCATGGCCGGCTTGCTGGACGGTATCGGGCGTCAGCGGTTCGAGGATGGCCCGATTATTTTCCTGCACACCGGTGGGGCCCCGGCATTGTTTGCCTATGACTCGGTTTTCAACTGAATAAACGCAGGCTAAATGTGGGAGGGGGCTTGCCCCCGATAGGGCAGTGTCAGTTTATGCATGTATCACTGACCCACCGCTATCGGGGGCAAGCTCCCTCCCACATTAGACTCAACATATATTCAAAAATAGAATATGAATTTAGATTTATATTATTTTCAAGTCTTAAAAACCGGCTTTATCATCGCGCCGTAGGCGAAGACGCGCTACGCGCTTTAAGGCAGGATACGACTACTGCGTCACCTGCTTCGCTCAACATAAAAAACACAGGGGCTCTTCATGACTATTTCTGTATTCCGTCGCACGTTGTTGGTTGGCACTTTGGGCCTGGCTCTCGGGGCGGGCCTGCTGGGGCAGGCGGTTGCCGGTGAACAACTGGGCAACATCAAGAAAGCCGGCGAGATCAAGATCGGCCTGGAAGGCACCTATCCACCGTTCAGCTTTGTCGATGAAAGCGGCAAGCTCAGCGGGTTCGAGGTTGAGCTTTCCGAAGCCTTGGCCAAAGAGCTGGGCGTCAAGGTCAAGCTGCAAGCCACCCCGTGGGACGGCATCCTCGCAGCCCTTGAGTCCAAGCGCCTGGACGCCGTGGTCAACCAAGTGACCATCTCCGAAGAGCGCAAGAAGAAATACGACTTCTCCAAGCCTTACACTGTCTCGGGTATCCAGGCGCTGGTCCTGAAGAAAAACGTCGACACCATCAAGACCGCCGACGACCTGGCCGGCAAGAAGGTTGGCGTGGGCCTGGGCACCAACTACGAACAATGGCTCAAGGACAACCAACCCAAAGCCATCATCAAGACCTATAACGACGACCCGACCAAGTTCCAGGACCTGCGCATCGGCCGCATCGACGCCATCCTGATCGACCGCCTCGCGGCTTTGGAATACGCCAAGAAAGCCCCGGACACCGCTGCCGCCGGTGATGCCTTCTCCCGTCAGGAAGCCGGTATTGCCCTGCGCAAAGGCGAGCCTGAGCTGCTGGCCGCTGTGAACCAGGCTCTGGACAAGCTGCGCGCCGACGGCACCTTGAAAAAGCTGTCCGAGAAATACTTCAACGCTGACGTCACTCAATAATGGAAGCAGGTTTCCAACTCGCGCTGGACTCCGCGCCCTTTCTGCTCAAGGGCGCGTATTACACGGTGATTCTTAGCCTGGGCGGGATGTTTTTCGGTTTGGTGCTGGGCTTCGGCCTGGCCTTGATGCGTTTGTCGCGCTTCAAGTTGGTCAGTTGGATTGCCCGTGTCTACGTGTCGTTCTTTCGCGGCACGCCCTTGCTGGTACAGCTGTTTTTGATCTACTACGGCTTGCCGCAAGTGGGCATCGAGCTGGATCCGATCCCGGCCGCCATGATCGGCTTTTCGCTGAACATGGCCGCCTACGCCTGTGAAATCCTGCGCGCCGCCATCGCCTCCATCGAGCGTGGCCAGTGGGAAGCTGCCGCCAGTATCGGCATGACCCGTGCGCAGACCCTGCGCCGGGCCATCCTGCCGCAGGCGATGCGCACGGCGTTGCCGCCGCTGGGCAACAGTTTTATTTCGCTGGTCAAGGACACGGCGCTGGCCGCCACCATCCAGGTGCCCGAGCTGTTCCGCCAGGCGCAACTGGTGTCTGCGCGAACCTTCGAAATTTTCACCATGTACCTCTCCGCAGCCCTGATCTACTGGATCCTGGCGAGCATCCTGGCGCATTTGCAAAATCGTCTGGAAGACCGGGTCAACCGGCATGACCTGGAGTCCTGAAGCATGATCGTGGTTGAAAAACTGACCAAACAATTCAACGGTCAGGTGGTACTCAACGGCATCGACCTTGAGGTCAAGGAAGGCGAAGTCATCGCCATCATCGGCCCCAGCGGTTCCGGCAAGACCACCTTCCTGCGCTGCCTGAACTTCCTCGAGCAACCCACCAGCGGCCGCATCAAGGTGGGTGACATCGAGATCGACACCAGCAAGCCGATCAACCAGCAACAGAGCCTGGTGCGGCGCTTGCGCCAGCACGTGGGGTTTGTGTTCCAGAGCTTCAACCTGTTCCCCCACCGCACCGCGCTGGAAAACGTCATCGAAGGCCCCACCGTGGTCAAGAAGATGCCGCACGACGCCGCTGTCGCGCTGGGCCGCCAGTTGTTGGCCAGGGTCGGCCTGGCGGGCAAGGAAGACGCCTACCCACGGCGCCTGTCCGGTGGCCAGCAGCAGCGCGTGGCGATTGCCCGTGCGCTGGCCATGGAGCCGGAGGTGATCCTGTTCGACGAGCCCACCTCGGCCCTCGACCCGGAACTGGTGGGTGAAGTGCTGGCGACCATCCGCAGCCTCGCCGAAGAAAACCGCACCATGGTCATCGTCACCCACGAAATGAGCTTCGCCCGTGATGTGGCCAACCGGGTGATCTTCTTCGACAAGGGTGTGATCGTGGAGCAAGGTGAAGCCAAGGCGCTGTTTGCCAACCCCAAGGAAGAGCGCACCAAACAGTTCCTGAGTAAATTCCTCGCCCACTGATACACCCTTGAATGTGGCGAGGCCGCTTGCTCCCGCTGGAGTGCCAAAAAGCTTGGCGCCGCTGCGCAACCCAGCTGGAGCAAGCGTCCTCGCCACAACAAGCGGCTCCTACAGGAAATCCGCGTACCCCCCCGGTAAAAGCCCTCTTCGCAGCCGCCATAAAAGCCCCCTCCCAGTCAGACCCTTCTGAATATCTCCAAACCCGCCGTTTAGCCTTTTGCCGCCATTGACGCTCCTTGGCCAACCCTCTTATCTAGCGCCCAGAGGATTGGATCCTATCCCGGCTACTCACTGAATCGTTCTTTTCGGCCCCCCCGCGCACCCGCGCCAAAAGGTCCGGAACGATTGCTGCTGGCTGCATCAAGGAGATTACTTATGACGCACACCCTGCTCACCGCCCCGACGCTGCCCCAGGCCATCGCTCATGGCATCAATGCCCTGGCCGCCACCCACCTGCAAGTCGACATTGCGCCGTATCCCGGCATGGATGAAGGCGACCTGATCGAGCTGTTCTGGAACAACTGTTTTGCCGCTTCACGCCGGGTAACGGCCTGCAGGATCGGCGCGATCACCCACCTTCGGGTGCCGGAAAGTTTCGTGCTGGATGGCCCGGCCCGGGTGCATTACCAGGTCATGCAAGTCGGCCGTTGCGCTGCACGTTCGGCGGTGGCGCAAGTGCGCGTAAAGACCCTCTACCCAGGCGGCCAGCCCTCGCCCCTGTACCGCGACGAAAACCATAACCTTGCCCCCGTAGGCCTGCCCGACACCATCCGCCGCTATGGCGTCAACGCCAGGCAGGTGCGACGCGGCATTCCCCTGACCATCGAGCCCTACCTGAACATGACCCGCGGCGATGCCATCACGCTGCGCTGGGGCGATGCGCGCCTGGATCTGCCCCAGGTCCAGGCCAAGGACATCGGCCTGGCGTTACAGGTATGGGTGCCGTCAACGGTGATTATCGAAGCCGGCGACGACTGCCGACTGGAAGTGACCTACTGCATTCTGGATCGCGTCGGCAACAATTCACGCTGGGCGCCCGCCCGTACTGTGCGCATTGCCGCCGAGGCCCCCACCCCCACGGCCGGGGCTGAGCTGATCTACCAGCCGCGACCAATGGGGTCACCTTGCGAACCGGGGTGAGAGACCTTCTATGCATATTCCCAAAAGTTAGTTTATTTAAATATTTAACACGCTTAGGGTATATGCACCGGACCACCGGACATTCCTGATTTTTCTGTTTTTATTTCATTGAATGCGAGGTCGGTATGGTCAGAATTACCCCGGTGCATAACGCCAGGGCATTACGTGCAGCCAAGGAGCGGCGCTGATGTCTAACTTGGCTCTAACACCCCCCCAGAGCGATCTGGACGTAGCCCCCTTGCTGTTGCCGGCCGCCGTGCTGCGTAACGACGCAGAGGCGCTGACGGCCGCTCATGAGCTGGCCCAGGCTGCGCGCCTGCAAGCCGCCAAGCGCGACCAGCAGCGCAAGCTGCCATGGGCGCAGATCGAGCAGTTCACCCGCAGTGGGCTGGGCAGTATTTCCATTCCCCGTGAATACGGCGGCCCGCAGGTGTCGTTCGTAACCCTGGCCGACGTGTTCGCGATCATCAGCGCGGCAGACCCAGCCCTCGGGCAGATCCCGCAGAACCATTTCGGCATCCTGCACCTGTTGCAGGGCGCCGCTACCGAACGCCAGAAAAAGCAGCTGTTCCAGAGTGTGCTCGACGGCTGGCGCATCGGCAACGGCGGCCCGGAGCGCGGCACCAAAAACACCCTGGAACTCAAGGCGCGCATCACCACCGTAGGTGACGGTTACGTGATCAGCGGCCAGAAGTTCTACTCCACCGGCGCATTGTTTGCCCATTGGGTCGCGGTAAAAGCCCTGAACGATGACGGTAAGCAGGTCATGGCGTTCGTGCGCCGTGGCACTGAAGGGCTGCGCATCGTTGACGATTGGTCCGGCTTCGGCCAACGCACCACCGCCAGCGGCACGGTGCTGTTGGACCACGTGCCGGTGGACGCCGAGTTGGTCGTTGAAAACTGGCGTATCGGCGAAACCCCGAATATCCAAGGTGCCGTCTCGCAACTGATCCAGGCCGCCATCGACGCCGGCATCGCCCGGGGTGCACTGGATGACACCGTGGCGTTCGTGCGTGAGCGCTCGCGCCCGTGGATCGACGCCAAGGTCGAACGCGCCAGCGATGACCTGTATGTGATCGCCGACGTCGGCAAGCTGAAGATCGAACTGCACGCCGCCGAAGCCCTGCTGCGCAAGGCCGGCCGGGTGCTGGACCAGGTCAGCGCCGCGCCGATCACCGCGCAATCCGCGGCACGTGCATCCATCGCGGTGGCCGAGGCCAAGGTGCTGACCACCGAAGTGTCGCTGCTGGTCAGCGAAAAGCTCTTCGAACTGGCCGGCAGCCGCGCCACCCTTGCCGAATTCAACCTCGACCGCCACTGGCGCAACGCCCGCGTGCACACCCTGCACGACCCGGTGCGCTGGAAGTATCACGCCATCGGCGCCTATCGATTGAACGGTACCTTGCCGGCTCGCCATTCCTGGATCTGACCGACCAGACATCTGGAGAACATCATGACTTTCTCTCACCCCGTCGCGGTCATTACCAGCGACGAACAAGCCCTTATTGTCGCCAGCGACCTGGCCGAAGACTTCCGCCGCGACAGCGCCCAGCGTGACCGCGAGCGCCGCCTGCCCTTGCCCGAGCTGGACGTGTTTTCGCGCTCCGGCCTGTGGGGCATCAGCGTGCCCAAGGAGTACGGCGGCGCGGGCGTGTCCAACGTCACCCTGGCCAAGGTCATCGCCTTGATCGCCCAGGCGGATGCGTCCCTGGGCCAGATCCCGCAAAATCATTTCTATGCCTTGGAAGTGCTGCGTGTGAACGGCAGCCCCGCACAACAACAGCGCTTGTACGCCGAAGTGTTGGCCGGTCAACGCTTCGGTAACGCCCTGGCGGAACTGGGCACCAAGACCGCCCATGACCGCGTCACTTCAATCACCCGCGACGGCGACGGTTTGCGCATCAGCGGCCGCAAGTTCTACTCCACCGGTGCGATCTACGCTCAACGCATTCCCACCTCGGTGGTGGATGAACAGGGCGTGCAGCAACTCGCCTTTGTGCCGCGCGACAGCGACGGCTTGACCGTAATCGACGACTGGAGCGGCTTCGGCCAGCGCACCACCGGCAGCGGTTCGGTGGTGTTCGACAACGTGTGGGTCGCCGCCCAGGACGTGATTCCGTTCCAGAGCGCCTTCGAGCGCCCGACCACGGTCGGCCCCCTGGCGCAGATCCTCCACGCCGCCATCGACACCGGCATCGCCCGTGCGGCCTTTGAAGACGCGCTGCACTTCGTACGCACCAAGACCCGCCCATGGATCGACTCCGGCAGCGACAAAGCCACCGAAGACCCATTGACCCTGAAAAGCTTCGGCCACCTGAGCATCCGCCTGCACGCCGCCGAAGCGCTGCTGGAGCGCTCGGGCGAATTCCTCGACCGTGCCCAGGCCGACAGCAATGCCGAGACGGTTGCGGCCGCCTCGATTGCCGTCGCTGAAGTGCGCGCCTTGAGCACCGAAATCTCCCTGGCCGCCGGCAGCACCTTGTTCGAACTCGCCGGCAGCCAGGCGACCCTGGCCGAGCACGGCCTCGACCGCCACTGGCGCAACGCCCGCGTGCACACCCTGCACGACCCGGTGCGCTGGAAGTACCACGCGGTGGGCAATTACTACCTCAACGATGAAAACCCGCCGCTGCGGGGGACCCTCTGATGAGCAAAAAGAAGATCCTGCTCAATGCCTTCAACATGAACTGCATCGGGCACATCAACCACGGCCTGTGGACCCATCCACGGGACACGTCCACCCAGTACAAGACGATTGAATACTGGACCGACCTGGCGCAAACCCTGGAGCGCGGGCTGTTCGATGGCCTGTTCATCGCCGATATCGTCGGCGTCTACGACGTGTACCAGAACTCGATCGATGTGCCGCTCAAGGAGTCCATCCAGCTGCCGGTGAATGACCCGTTGCTGCTGGTCTCGGCGATGGCGGCGGTCACGAAGAACCTCGGCTTCGGCCTTACCGCCAACCTCACCTACGAGCCGCCGTATCTGTTCGCCCGGCGCATGTCCACGCTCGACCACCTGAGCCGTGGCCGCGTGGGCTGGAACATCGTCACCGGCTACCTGGACAGCGCCGCCAAGGCCATGGGCCTTACCGAGCAGGTCGAGCATGACCGCCGTTACGACCAGGCCGATGAATACCTGGAAGTGCTCTACAAACTCTGGGAAGGCAGCTGGGAAGACGGCGCGGTGCTCAATGATCCGCAGGCGCGGGTGTATGCGCAGCCGGGCAAGGTGCACAAGGTCGAGCACCACGGCGAGTTTTATCAAGTGGAGGGTTATCACCTGTGCGAGCCGTCGCCACAACGCACGCCGGTGCTGTTCCAGGCCGGCAGCTCGGATCGCGGCTTGCTGTTCGCCGGGCGGCATGCCGAATGTGTATTCATCAGCGGGCAGAACAAGGCGGCGACCAAGGTCCAAGTCGATAAGGTGCGCGCCAGTGCGGTCGAGGCCGGACGTAATCCCGATGACATCAAGGTGTTCATGGGCCTCAACGTGATCGTGGGCGCCACCGAGGAGCTGGCCTGGGCCAAGCACGCTGAATATTTGAGCTACGCCAGCCCGGAAGCCGGCGTGGCACATTTCTCGGCGTCCACCGCCATCGATTTTGCCCAATACGCACTGGACGAACCGATCCAGTACGTGAAGAGCAACGCAATCCAGTCGGCCACCAAGAACCTGCAGAACAACGACTGGACCCGGCGCAAGTTGCTGGAGCAACACGCCCTGGGCGGCCGCTACATCACCCTGGTCGGCTCACCCGAGCAGGTTGCCGACGAGTTGGAATCCTGGATCAGCGAAACCGGCCTGGATGGCTTCAACCTCACGCGCATCGTCACGCCGGAAAGCTACGTGGACTTTATCGACCTGGTGGTGCCGGAGTTGCAACGCCGTGGGTCGTACAAGACCGCTTATGAGACCGGCACCCTTCGGGAAAAAGTCTTCCACGGCACGGCTCGCCTGCCCGAACAACACACCGGATCCACCTACCGCCACTGATCAAAAATGTGGGAGGGAGCTTGCCCCTCCCACATTGGATCTCCATTGCTTTCACCAACACCTTATGACTGGAAATCGACCATGAAAAAAACACTGCTCTCCCACCCAGTCAAAGCACTGGCCTTGGCTTTCGGACTGTTCAGCTCGGCGGTGTTCGCCGCCGATGCACCGTTGAAAATCGGCACCACCGCTGCCTTCGCCATTCCATTGGAAGCCGCCGTGGCCGAAGCCGGTAAACAAGGCCTGAAGGTCGAGCTGGTGGAGTTCACCGACTGGATCGCGCCCAACGTCAGCCTGGCCGCCGGCGATATCGACGTGAACTACTTCCAGCACATCCCGTTCCTGGAAAACGCCAAGGCCGCCGCCGGTTTTGACCTGGTGCCGTACGCGCCGGGCATCATCAACAACGTCGGCCTGTATTCGAAGAAGTACAAGCGCATCAGCGACCTGCCCGAGGGCGCCAGCGTGGCGATTGCCAACGACCCGATCAACAGCGGGCGTGGCCTGCAATTGCTGGCCAAGGCGGGCTTGATCACGCTCAAACCGGGCGTAGGCTACAAGGCCACCGAAGAAGACATCGTCACCAACCCGAAGAAGATCAAGATCCTGCAAGTCGAGGCCGTGCAATTGGTGCGCGCCTATGACGATGCCGACCTGGTGCAGGGTTACCCGGCGTATATCCGCCTGTCCAAGACCTTCGATGCCGAGTCGGCGCTGTTGTTCGACGGCCTCGACCATCCGGAGTACGTGATCCAGTTCGTGATCCAGCCCAAGAGCAAGACCGACCCGCGGGTGATCAAGTTCGTCGACATCTACCAGCATTCGCCCGTGGTGCGTGCTGCGTTGGACAAGTCCCTCGGTAAGCTCTATCAGGTCGGCTGGGAAGATAAAAAATGACCGCCGCCCACTCTCAACTGCGCGACCTGGGCTTGCCGCCCAGGGACGCCGAGCAGACCGAACTGCATCCGGACCTGAACCGCGCCCACGTGCGTTTTATCAACCTGGGCAAGACCTACGACGGCACCGTGCATGCTTTGCAAGGCATCGACCTGGCGATCCAGCGCGGTGAAGTGTTCGGCATCATTGGCCGCAGCGGTGCCGGCAAGTCGTCGCTGATTCGCACTATCAACCGCCTCGAACAACCTAGCAGCGGACGGGTGCTGATCGATCAGGTGGACATCGGTGACTTCGACGAAGACCGCCTGGTGGCGCTGCGTCGGCGCATCGGCATGATCTTCCAGCACTTCAACCTGATGTCGGCCAAGACGGTGTGGCAGAACGTCGAGCTACCGCTGAAAGTGGCGGGCGTGCCGAAGCCGCAGCGTGAGAAAAAGGTGCGCGAGCTGCTGGAGCTGGTGGGTCTGCAGGACAAGCACACGTCCTACCCGGCGCAGCTGTCCGGCGGGCAGAAACAGCGCGTGGGCATCGCCCGCTCGCTGGTGCACGACCCGCAGATCCTGCTGTGCGACGAGGCCACGTCGGCGCTCGACCCGGAGACCACCCAGTCGATCCTCGGCCTGCTGCGCGAGATCAACCAGCGCCTGGGCCTGACCATCGTGTTGATCACCCATGAGATGGCGGTGATCCGCGACATCTGCGACCGCGTGGTGGTGCTCGAACACGGGCGCATCGTCGAGCAGGGCCCGGTGTGGGAAGTGTTCGGCAACCCGCAACATGAGGTCAGCAAGACCCTGCTGGCACCGCTGCAACATGGGCTGCCGGACGAGTTGCAAAGCCGTTTACAGGCCAAACCAGCGACCGCCGATGCCTCGGTGGTGCTACGCCTGCGATTCACCGGCAGTGATACCGACGAGCCGGACCTGGCCGCGCTGTTCAGCGCCCTCGGCGGGCGCGTGCGCTTGCTGCAAGGCGGCGTGGAACGCATCCAGGGGCATGCCCTGGGGCAACTGCTGCTGGCGGTGAAGGGCTCGCCTCACAGCGCAGAAGAACTGCGTAACCGCGCCGGCAATTGGGCACAACAGGTGGAGGTGCTGGGCTATGTGGTTTGATCGTTTAGTGCAGGGCGCCATCGACACGTTGTTGATGGTCGGCGTGTCGTCATTGATTGCGCTGCTGGTGGGGATTCCACTGGCGGTGTTCCTGGTGACCAGCGACAAGGGCGGCATCTACCAGGCACCGGCGTTGAACCGCGTGCTGGGGGCGTTCGTCAATCTGTTCCGCTCGATTCCGTTCCTGATCCTGATGGTGGCGTTGATCCCGTTCACGCGGCTGATCGTCGGCACTACCTACGGCGTATGGGCCGCCGTGGTGCCGCTGACCATCGCCGCCACGCCGTTTTTTGCGCGCATTGCCGAAGTGAGCCTGCGCGAAGTCGATCACGGCCTGATCGAAGCCGCGCAAGCCATGGGCTGCCGCCGCTGGCACATCATCTGGCACGTGCTGCTGCCGGAAGCGCTGCCGGGGATTGTCGGCGGGTTCACCATCACCCTGGTGACCATGATCAACTCGTCAGCCATGGCCGGCGCGATTGGCGCGGGCGGCCTGGGCGATATCGCCTACCGCTACGGCTACCAGCGTTTTGATACGCAGATCATGCTCACCGTGATTGTGCTGCTGGTGATCCTCGTGGCGGTGATTCAGTTGGGCGGTGATCGGTTGGCGCGGGTGCTCAACAAGAGGTGAGGTATAGTCGGGCCATCGAAGACGCCCGGTATTACCCGTCATGACTCTTAAGCCCGACGACCTCAACACCATCACCGCCACCACCCTCGGCCACTACAACACAGTGGCCGAAGACTTCCGCGAAGGCACCCGCGACCACGACGTGAGCCAGAACATCGACGCGCTGCTGCGGCATATCCAGGGCACGGCGCCCTTTACCGTGCTGGATTTCGGCTGCGGGCCGGGGCGCGATTTGCAGACGTTCACGCGCATGGGGCATATCGCCGTAGGACTGGACGGCTCCGAGCGGTTTGCGCAGATGGCGCGGGAAGACAGTGGTTGTGAGGTGATGCAGCAGGACTTCCTGAAGCTGGACCTGCCCGCCGAACGCTTCGACGGGATTTTCGCCAATGCCGTGCTATTTCATATTCCCAAGCAGGAACTGCCGCGTGTGCTCAAGCAGTTGCAAGGGGCGTTGAAGCCGGGTGGCGTGCTGTTCAGTTCCAACCCTCGGGGTGAAAACCAGGAAGGCTGGAATGGACCTCGGTACGGGTCGTATCACGACCTGGCGGCGTGGCAAGCGTTGCTGACGCAGGCAGGGTTCGTGGAGCTGGAGCATTACTATCGACCAGCGGGATTGCCGAGGGAGCAGCAGCCGTGGTTGGCCAGTGTGTGGCGCAAGCTGTAGATTTTCGTTGCCTCGTCTGAAGCCATCGGGGGCAAGCCCCCTCCCACAGTTTGATTGGTGAATACAGTCAATATGTGGGAGGGGGCTTGCCCCCGATGACGCCTGCTGAGGCAACCTTACTCCACCTGATACGCCAGCGTTTTTTCACCCACCCCATGTGCAGTCACGCTGCGCCCGGCATAGCCCTCTCTTTCCTCGCCAGAAAAATTAGCCACCAACCGCGTCCCATCGGCAAAGGTGGTTTCCTGCACCTGCCTATCCGCCGTCAACCAACGAAAACCCGTCATCGCCTGGGTCGCCAACCGCTGGTGCAACGGCCGGAAAAACCGGTCCTGGCGCTGTATCGCCGGCAGCCGCCGCTTAACCGTCGAAGCACTCAAGTGATACAGCGGCGGCACGTTATAGAGCAGCTGCGTCAGCTCGTTTTCAGCCTGCACATTGCTCAGCTTCAAGCTGTCGAACAGCCAGTGATGGGTAGTGATCACCGAGCCGTGGAACACCGCCTGGTACAGCGGCAGGCGCATGGTCGGCTCGAAATACACCGTACGAAACGGCTCTTTTAACGGCACGGGCTTGAAGAACACGGCCGGCTGCTCCGGCGGATACCAATTACCCACGTAATAGGCCGATTGCTTGTCTTGGGTCATCTCCCGATCCCCCCAGCCAATCACCGGCGTCTGCATACCATGGGCGAACAGGATGCCTTGGGCGGTGATAGCGTTGCCGTCTTCGGAGCCGGCGGGCAACTTGAGTACGGTATTGAGCCAGCGCGAAGCGTCGATGTTGCCTTCGGCGTTCTGCGCCTGGGTCATTGTGGCCCCGTCACGGTAGCTGTCGAAGACCATGCTGGTGGCGTAAGCATCGAGAAACCAGGCGTTGAAACCGGCCTTTGCCTGGACAGCCTGTACACGCGCCTCCAGCAGAGGCCGCACGCAGCGCGGATCGGTGTAGTGGCCGGACTGCTGGAAACCGGTTTTCAGCTTGCCGCCCTTCAGCACAATCGCGCACTCGCGGTACGCCCTGCCGCCCAGGTGCGCGGTGGTCCAATCCGAATTTTCCGTGGCCGACAACGCGGTTTCATAGGAGTCATAGGGGGCCATCAGGAAGCCTGCGTCGACCCCGGCCCGGATCGCCTCGGGGTGCCAGAGACCGCCTTCCCAGCCTTCGCCCAAGGTCAGCAGCAAACGCGGCAGCTCTGAGCTGCGCAATGCCTGGATCACCTGGCTGCCCCAGTGTGCGGGCGTATCACTCAGCGCCCCGGCAAAATCCACGGCCAGCTCGCTACGCAGCTCGCCATAGCGCGCGGCGAGCTGGGTCATGTCGGGTTCCTCTACCTGCCAACGCTGCCGAGCCTTTTTGTTGATCGCCGCGTTCAGGCCCCGGAGCACTACCGTCTGCTCATAGCGATTCAAAGGGGAATCCTGCGCGAGGACCTTGGCGGATTCCTTGTCCAATAAGCCTTGGAGCGCATGCCCGCGCAAGCGCTTGAGCAACAGCGGCCAATCGCGCACATCCTCGGGGGCCAGCAAGTCATTGCCCCACAGGTAGACATGACTGGCGCCCAGCAGCTTCTCGGCCTCGGGCGTCTGCCGCAGTTTGTCAGCCAGTGGCTCATACCGGCCCTGCTCCACCAACCATTGGCGGTAGCGCTTGGCGCCAGCCAACGGATCGGCCTCACCCAGGTGCAACAGCAGGGTCATGGGGGTGCTGGGGTTGAGCGTGGTGAATTCATGGGCCACTGACAGGGCCTGGTTTTCCTGCCAGCGCAGGCGGTTGTTGTAGGGATTGGTCAGTAACCAGCTGAGGGTGAACCCGCCGTGATCGACACCCCACAGCGGCAGGCTGAGATCCTGGGTCGTGTTGAAGTCACCTTGCTCCAGCAGGAAAGCCTTCCATACGGCATTCCCGGTGGGCACGTAATGCCCCTCGGCCAACGGCCACATCAGCCCCCTGCCCAGGGCATTCGCCGGTTGCACGAGGATCGGCAGCTCACCCGCTTGCCGCGCCGTGATGGATAGCGCCAGGTCACGCTGCTGGAGGCTGGCGCTCACCCGAAAGGCGCCGTCATCCCATTGCCAGCTCGCTTGCTGATCGCGCTGCTCAAGTTGGCTGACGGCACGTGCCGCGACCCCGCTGGAGGCCTGTATCGTCGGCTGGCCGTTAGGCGTAACGCGGATAGCAAGGGTGGCCGGGTCGAGTTCGACCCGCCACAAGGTGTTTTCCAGAACGGTGGCGAACGTCAGCGGCGAGAGGAATACACCGCAGAGCAACAAAACAGAACGCAGGTAGCGCATGGGATTGGACCCGAACGAAATGAAAGTCGGGAGGGTAGACCACTCAATGACTGGCGGGGGCAACGCGTATCACCTCCAGACGTTTCCCACGGAGCAAAAGGTCAGTGAAGATCAAAATGTGGGAACGGCCTTGGCGTGGCGAGGGAGCTTGCTCCCGTTGACTGCGTAGCAGTCTCCGGCTTTTTTGGGGCGCTTCGCACCCCAGCGCAAGCAAGCTTGCTCACCACAGCAAGCCTCCACATTTTTAAACGCGTTTTTCCTGAGGGTCCTGCTTGGGTTCGCGGATTTTGTACCAGGCCACATACAGCGCGGGCAGGAACAACAGCGTCAACAAGGTCGCAATGATAATCCCGCCGATCATCGCGTACGCCATCGGCCCCCAGAACACTTCGCGGGCGATAGGGATCATGCCCAGGCTTGCCGCAGCCGCCGTCAGCAGGATCGGCCGGCGCCGGTGCTCGGTGGCTTCCACCACCGCGTCCCACGGCGTATAGCCGGCCACTTCGTATTCATGAATCTGCGTCACCAGAATCACCGAGTTACGGATGATGATGCCGATCAGCGCCAAAATCCCGAGGATCGCCACGAAGCCCATGGGCGTACCGGTGGGTATCAACGCCAGCACCACGCCGATCAGCCCCAGCGGCGCGACACTCGCCACCAGGAACATCTTCTGCACGCTGTGCAGCTGGATCATCAGGAAGGTCGCCATCAGGAACAGCATCAGCGGCACCACGCTGGCAATCGGGCCCTGGGCCTTGCCGCTTTCTTCCACGGTGCCGCCGGTGGCAACCTTGTAGCCCACCGGCAGGCCGGCGCTGAATTTGTCGATCTCAGGCTTAAGTTGCTTGACCAAGTCCGTCGGCTGCATCTCGTCGCGCACCGAGGCCTTGATGGTAATGGTCGGCTTGCGGTCGCGACGCCACACCAGCGGCTGCTCCAGTTCATAGCGCACGGTGGCGAAGGCCAGCAGCGGGATCGAGGTGCCGTTGGGCGTGACGATCTGCAGGTTCTGCAAGGTTTCCGGCGTGCCGCGTTCGGCGTCTTCGGCGCGGCCGACGACGTTGATCAGGTAGATATCATCGTGTACCTGGGTCACCGAGGCACCGCTGACCACGCTGTTCATCAACTGAGCCACGTCTTCCGATGACAGCCCCAGTTGCCGCGCCTTGTCCTGGGCGATGTCGATGCGCAGCACTTTGCCGGGCTCGTTCCAGTCGTAGATGATCTCGCCCAGGTGGGTGTTCTGGTCCAGTAAGGTCGCCAGTTCGATGGCGTGTTTACGCACCTGGTCGGTGTCTTTGCCCGACACGCGATACTGAATCGGCCTACCCACCGGCGGCCCCATTTCCAGCGGCTGCACGTAGCTACCAATCCCCACGAAGTCATCGCGCAGGCGCTTTTGCAGGCGCGCGATCAACTCACCACGCTCTTCCAGGCCCTTGCTCACGATCACCAACTGCGCGTAGTAGGGGTTTTCCAGTTGCTGGTCGAGGGGCAGGTAGAAACGGATCGCCCCCTGGCCGATATAGGTGCTCCAGCGCGCAATGTCCGGGTCGTCCTTGATGATTGCTTCCAGGCGGTCGACGGCCTTGCGCGTCTCGTTGATCGAGGCGTTTTGCGGCAGGTTCAGGTCGACGAGGATTTCCGGACGGTCCGACGACGGAAAAAACTGGTTCTGCACGAACTGCATGGAGAACACCGAGGCCACAAACAGCGCCACGGTGATGCCGATCGCCCACCAACGGTTACGCATGGCCCAGAGCATGCCGCCATTGAAGGCACGGCCAATACGCCCGGGCTCAGCGCTGTGGGGTTTGACGTTGGCGCTGAGGATATGCACCCCGATCACCGGCGCAAACAGCACCGCCACCACCCACGACACCAGCATGGCCACGGCAATCACTGCGAACAGGGTGAAGGTGTACTCGCCCGCCGAGCTGGCGTTGAGGCCAATCGGCACAAAGCCTGCCACGGTCACCAGCGTACCGGTGAGCATCGGGAACGCCGTGGACGTGTAGGCGTAGGTCGCCGCCTGCTCCTTGGTTTCGCCTTTTTCCAGGCGCGTGATCATCATCTCGACGGTGATCATCGCGTCGTCCACCAACAGGCCGAGGGCGATAATCAACGCGCCCAACGACACGCGCTGCATGGTGATGCCGCTGTATTCCATGAACACAAACACCAGCGCCAGCACCAATGGAATCGAGCACGCCACCACCAGCCCGGCGCGCATGCCGAGGCTGATAAAACTCACCACCAGCACGATGATCACCGCTTCAAACAGCGCGCTGGTAAAGCCGCCGACGGCCTCTTCCACCACCTCCGCCTGGTCGGACACTTTGTGCACGCCGACGCCCACGGGCAGGTCGGCGGTCAATTCGTCCATGCGTTCATGCAGGGCCTTGCCGAACGACTGGATATTGCCGCCCTTCTGCATGGCTATCGCCAAGCCAATCGCCGGCTTGCCGTTGAAACGGAACATCGGCCGCGCCGGGTCCACATAGCCACGGCTGATCTCGGCAATGTCCGCCAGCCGATAGAAACGGTCATTGAGCCGCAGGTTGACGTTGGCCAGGTCTTTCTCCGAGGCGAACTGCCCCGACGTGCGCACCGAAATCCGTTCCGGCCCGGCCTCGATCACCCCGGCGGGGGTCACCGCATTCTGCGATTGCAGGCTCTGCACCACTTGGCGTTGATCAATGCCCAGGGCGGCCAGTTTGCGCGTGGAGAAATTCAGGTAAATCACTTCGTCCTGCTGGCCGATCATCTCGACCTTGCCCAGGCCCGGCACCGAACGGATCTCGGCGCGCACCTGCTCCACGTAGTCGCGCAGCTGGCGCATCGACAGGCCGTCGCCGGTAAAGGCGTACACCGAGCCAAACACATCACCGAACTCGTCGTTGAACGACGGCCCTTGCAGACCTTGGGGGAAGGTGCCGCGAATATCGTCGATCTTCTTGCGCACCTGGTACCAGACCTCAGGGATGGCCTTGGCGCTGGTGGTGTCCTTGAGGAACACGAAGACCGTGGACTCACCCGGCCGCGTGTAGCTTTTCACGTAGTCGAGGGAGTCCAGCTCTTCGAGTTTTTTCTCGATGCGGTCGGTGACCTGCTTGAGGGTCTCCTCCTGGGTCGCGCCCGGCCAACGGGTCTGGATCACCATGGTCTTGATGGTGAACGAAGGGTCTTCCTCGCGGCCCAGGTTCATGTAGGAGAACACGCCCATCAGCAGCGCGACGAACATCAGGTACCAGACGAAGGACTGATGCTTGAGGGCCCAGTCGGATAAGTTGAAGCTTCCTTTCATCGCGGGCTGTCCTCGTCGATTTTGACTTTTTGCCCGGGTTTCAGGCTGTTCACGCCCGCGGTGACGATACGCTCGCCGGGTTTGACGCCACCACTGAGCACCGCGCTGTCGGCGTCACGGCTGATCACGGTGATGTCGCGCGGTTGCACGGTCTGGTTCTGGGTATCGAGCAGCCAGATACGGGTCTTGCCATCGACTTCCTGCAAGGCGCTCAGGGGCAGTTCGATGCGCGGGGCGATGGCGGTACTCAAGGTCACGCTGATCGCTGTGCCCAGGCGGAACGCAGGCGGTGTTTCGGCCAGGGTCAAGCGTGCTCGGCGGGTGCGCGTGGCGCTTTGGGCCTGGGGTTCGATCTCGCGCACGATGGCAGTGGTCTGCACGCTGGGGTCGAGTTGCCCGGCGACCAGGAACACCACGTCTGGCGGCAGACGCTCGGCGAGGCCGGCCGGCAGGTCGATCACCGCTTCCTTGATGTCCGGTCGGGCCAGGGTCACCACTTGCTGGCCGGCGCTGACCACCTGGCCGGCCTCGGCATTCCAAGCGGTGACGATGCCGGCGTGGTCGGTGCGCAGTTCGGCGTAGTTGAGTTGGTCCTTGGCTTGATTGACCGCAGCCTGGGCCTGGTCGAGGGAAGCCTGGGTGGTCTTCAGGTCGGTCTGGGCGATATCCAACTGAGCCTGGGCGCCGACGCCACGGTTGAACAGTTCCTGCTGACGGCGGGCGTTAGCCTGGGCGTTGATGTATTGCGCCTGCACGCGGGCCAGGTCGCCCTGGGCCGAACGCAATTGGTTCTGTTGGTCGGTGGGGTCGAGGACGGCAAGCAAGGCGCCCTTCTCCACCTCGGCACCCACGTCCACGGCACGCCGGGCAATCCGGCCGGGCACGCGAAAGCCCAGGTTACTTTCGTAGCGGGCCTGGATGGTGCCGGCGAAGCGGCCAAGGTTTTCCTGGTCCTCAGACGTCACTTCCATGGATAACACCGGACGCACCGGCTCGGGCGGCGGCTCTTCTTTGGAGCAGGCCACCAGTAACAAGCTGGCGGCGAGTATGAGCGTCAGGCGCTTCATGGTTGGGCTCCTTGCTGGGCGATCTCGACCAGCATGCCGGGGTGCAGCAATTGCCCGCCGGCCACCACGACTTTTTCGCCGCCCTTGAGGCCGTCGCCAATGATCACCTTGCCGGTGAGATAACGCGCCACGGTGACCTTGTGCAGTTGCGCCTTGCCGTCGCCATCAATCAGCCAAACGGCGGGCTCGCTGAGGTCTTTCGTCAGCGCGGCCCACGGCAATTCGATACTCGCCTTGGCCGGGCCATTGGCGGTCGCGCTCACCACCGAGCCCAATTCCATGCCTTTGGGTAATGCTTGCAGGGCGATTTTCACCTGCACAGTGCCGGTGTTGGCGGCCACGGCAGGCGTGACTTCGCGTACTTTGCCCTGGACCTTGATGCTTGGGTTATCCAGCAGGCTCACGGTGATCGCTGCATCCGGCGGTGGCTCCACCAGCAGGGATTCATACACGTTGAACACAGCATCGCGCTCGCCATCGCGCGCCAGGCTGAAAATCGGCACGGTGGCCTGCACAACCTGGCCGACTTCGGCCTGGCGCGCGGTAATCACGCCCGGCGCTTCGGCCACCAGCGAGGTATAACCGAGTTGCTCCCGTGCGTTAGCCAATTGGGCCTGGGCGGCGGCCAGTGCGCTTTGGCTGCTGCGCAACGCGGCCTGGGCGGAATCGTATTCGCTGCGGCTGGTGTAGCCCTTGGGCAAGAGTTTTTCCTGGCGCACGAAGGCGGCGGCGGTCTGCTTGACCCGTGCCTGCTCGGCCACGACCTGGGCCTGGGCGGAATCGACGTTGGTCTGCAGGTCCTTGGGGTCGAGCTTGGCCAGCACCTGCTTGGCGGTCACACGGTCGCCCACATCCACCGTGCGCTGGATGATCTTGCCGCCCACGCGAAAGGACAGATCGGTTTGCACCCGGGCCTGGATATCCCCCGTCAAGGTGACGGCCGCGGCAAAATCCGCCGGCTGCACAGTCTGCACAAACACCCGTGAGTGCGCCTTGGGTTCAGCCTTTTCCTCGCCACAGCCGCTCAACAGCGTCAGTAGGCCAAGACCAACAATACAGGTGGAAATACGACCGCCCATGCAGGCTCCTTTTGCGTGATGCCGACTTGCCAGTGTTTATGCGACTGTGAGCTTAGTTCAGGGTTCCACCGATGCATGCTTTCTGCTTGTCGTAAGCGGGCTTGCCCCACTGCCATCCGGTTAAGGGCAAGACGTCCCCTGTGGCGAGGGAGCTTGCTCCCGTTGGACTGCGAAGCAGTCCCAAAAGGTTATGATCCTTGTGCAGGCCGTTAGGGCCTCGCGCGGGGCAAGCCCGCTCACTACAGGTAGGTGACCGATGCTCAAGACCCTCGCGGTGGCCAATTACCGCTCGATCAACAAATTGGTGGTGCCCCTGGACCGGCTGAACCTGGTCACCGGCCCCAACGGCAGCGGCAAGTCCAACTTGTACCGCGCCCTGCGCCTGCTGGCGGAAACCGCCCAAGGCGGGGTGATCAATGCACTGGCCCGTGAGGGCGGGCTGGACTCCACCTTCTGGGCCGGCCCGGAAACCATCAGCCGGCGTATGCGCAACGGTGAGGTGCCGGTCGAGGCCGTGGTGCACCAGGGCGTAAAGCGCTTGCGCCTGGGGTTTGCCGGGGAGGATTTCAGCTACGCCATCTCACTGGGGTTGCCCGAACCGAGCCGGTCGTTTTTCTCCCTGGACCCTGAGGTGAAGAAGGAATGCATCTGGGCGGGCCAGATCTACCGCCCGGCCAGCCTGCTGGTGCAGCGCTCAGGGCCGATGGTGCGGGCCCGTGACGGTCGCAACTGGGATGTACTGGCCCAGCACACGCCCAACTACCACAGCCTGTTCGACCAGGTCGGCAGCCTGCGCGGCTCGCCGGAAGTGCTGCTGCTGCGCGAAAGCATTCGTGGCTGGCGCTTTTACGATCACTTTCGCAGCGATGTCGATGCGCCGGTACGCCAGCCACAACTGGGCACCCGCACGCCGGTGCTGCACCACGACGGCCGCGACCTGGCGGCGGCGCTGCAGACCATTCGCGAGATCGGCGACCCCGAGGCGCTGCAACGGGCAGTCAGCGACGCATTCCCCGGCGCACGCCTGAACATCGAACCGTTACAGGGCGGGCGCTTCGCGATTGAGTTCTATCAGGAGGGCTTGCTGCGGCCACTGTCAGCGGCGGAATTGTCCGACGGCACCTTGCGTTACCTGCTGCTGATCGCAGCGCTGCTCACGCCTCGGCCACCCACCATGATGGTGCTGAACGAACCGGAGACCAGCCTGCATCCGGACCTGCTACCCGCGTTGGCGCGCTTGATCATCCAAGCCTCCCAGCAGTGCCAGGTGTGGGTGGTGTCGCATGCCAGCCGGTTGATTGCAGCGTTGCAGCAGGACCAGGCGTGTAATTCGATTGTGTTGGAGAAGGTGATGGGAGAAACCCGGATCGTGGGCCAGGGGATTTTGGATGCGCCGGCTTGGCATTGGCCGGAATAGGGGGTGACTGGAAGGCCTCATCGGGGGCAAGCCCCCCACACTTGAATGTATTCACAGATCAATAATGTGGGAGGGGCTTGCCCCCGATAGCGGTATCAACCCTGCCACTTCCCGCCTTCAACAATCACACTCTCAGGCTGGGTGTCATCGCTCAGCTCTTTACGCACATATTGGTCGTACAGCTTGAGCAAAAACTTTTCCTCACCCAACTTCGCCAACTCGGCATTCACCCAGTCACGCAGTTCGACGTTGCCCTTTTTCACCGCTGGCGCAATCGGCGCTTCATCACCGAGTTTTTCTTCCAGCACGCGGTAGCCCGGGTTCTGCTTGGCCCAGCTGAACAGCACCAGATTGTCCTGAGCGTAGGCATCACCCCGTCCAGCCGACAGCGCCTGCAACGACTCGGAGTTCTTCTCGAACTTGAGCAGTTTCCAGTCCGGGTGGTGCTTGGTCAGCCAGATATCAGCCGTGGTGCCGGTGGTCACGATGGTGGTGCGGGTAGCCAGGTCATCCAGGCTTTTCACCGAGCTGTCCTGAGGCACCAGGGCCTGTACCGCAACTTTCAAGTTGGGGTTGGTAAAGTCCACCGCTTCCTTGCGCTCCGGCGTCACCGTCATGTTGGCGAGGATCAAGTCGACCTTGTCGCTTTGCAGGAACGGAATACGGCTGGCCGGCTCGACGGCGACAAACTCAACCTTGTTTTCATCGCCGAGCAGGTCCTTGGCGAATCGGCGCCCGATGTCGGTATCGAAGCCGACATAGCGGCCTGCTTCGTTGACGAAGCCGAACGGTGGCTTATCGGTGAAGACGCCGACAATCAGCTTGTCCCGCGCCTTGATCTTGTCGATATAGCTCACGGCGGCAGCCGTGGGTTTGGTGGGCTCTTCAGCCTTCTTATCGCAGCCGGCCAGCAGGGCGACGGCCAACAGTGGCAGCAGTAACTTTTTCATATCAGCTCCAGTTCCTGGGTCTTTTTGGGCAGTGTTGAAACAAAGGAGAACTTCTCCAGGAACTGCTGCGCGCGTGCGGTTTGCGGGTTCTTAAAGAATGCTTCGGGGGTGTTGTGTTCAAGGATGCGACCGGCCTCCATGAACACCACGCGGTCGGCGACGGCGCGGGCGAAGGCCATTTCGTGGGTGACGATCAACAGGGTCATGCCATCGCGGGCCAGGCCCTGGATCACTTCCAGCACTTCCTTGACCATCTCCGGGTCGAGGGCGGCGGTGACTTCGTCAAACAGCATGACCTGGGGGTTCATGCACAACGAGCGGACGATGGCGATGCGTTGCTGCTGGCCGCCGGACAGCTGACGCGGGAAGGCGTCGCGCTTATCGGCCAGGCCTACGCGATCGAGCAGTTTTTCTGCCTGTTCACGGGCTTCGCGAGGGTCACGTTTTTGTACTTTCAAGGGGCCAAGCAAGATGTTATCGAGCACGCTCATGTGCGGGAACAAGTGGTAGCTCTGGAACACCATGCCCACGTCCTGGCGCACCTGGCGCCAGTCGGTGCTGTTGTCCAACAGCTCTTTGCCGGCGAAACGCAGGCTGCCGCTGTGTGCGACTTCCAGGCCATTGAGGCAACGCAGCAAGGTGCTTTTGCCGCAGCCGCTGGGGCCGAGGATCACCACCACTTCGCCGCTTTGCACGCTCAGGTCGATGCCCTTGAGCACCTGCTGGTCGCCGAAAAATTTGTTGAAACCCTGGAACTCGATCAACGCACTCATGTTTGGGCCCAGCGCCGTTCCAGCACCTTGGAGGCGGCCGACAACGGGTAGCAGATAAAGAAGAAAAACAGGAACAGCACGCCGTAGATCAACACGGACTCATAGGTGCGCTCAATGATTTGCTGACCGACCTTAATCACGTCCACCACGCCGATCAGCACCGCCAGGGAGCTGGTCTTGATGATGCGCGTGTAGACGTTGATGGTCGGTGGCGTCATGCGTTTGAGAGCCTGGGGCAGCAGCACGTAGCCGTACAGTTGCGGGTCGGACAGCCCAATCGACAACCCCGCTTCACGCTGGCCACGGGGCAGCGAATGCAACGCGCCGCGCACCACTTCGCCGACCTCGCTGGCCCCCCACAACGACAGCACCAGCACCGCGCACCAGAAACTCGGGATGCTCAGGCCAAAGAAAATCGGCAGGCCGAAAAACAGCAGGTACAGCCACACCAGCACCGGAATCGCGCGGAACAACTCCAGGTACACCCGTAGCACAGCGTTGATCAGCCGGTTGTTCAAGGTGCGCAGCACGCCATACAGCACGCCGCCGACAGTACTGAAGGCGATGCTCAAAAACGAAATCGACAGGGTCTGCGCAGCGCCCTTGCCCAGTTGCGGCAACGACACCCACAACAACTCAAGACCCGAACTGGCCATGCTGGAGCCTCCTTTCCAGGCGGCTGAGCAGCAGCGACAGTGGCAGGAACAGCAGCACGCAAATCAGCGTCAGCACGGCAAGCATTTCGTAAGTCTTGTAGTAAAGGGCGATGTAGCTTTTGGTGGTGTAGAGAATCTCCGGCACCGCCACAGCAGAGACCACGGTGGTCTCCTTGAGCAGGAAGATGAAATTGGCGAACAGCGCCGGCAAGCTGAGAATGCCGGCCTGGGGCAGGATCACGTGGCGCAGCAGCTGCCAGTCGGACAGGCCGATGGACTTGCCCGACTCGATCTGCGCCAGCGGCACCGCTTCCACACCGGCGCGCAGCACTTCGGTGAGGTAGGCGCCGCCAAGGAACGTCATGGTGATGATTGCCGCCCAGAACCCGGAAATATTGAAGCCCAGGGCCGGTAGCGCGAAGTACACGAAAAACAGTTGGATCAGCAGCGGCGTGTTGCGCGCCAGCTCCACATACAGCGCCACCAGCCGCGACAGGTACGGCGTGCGAAACACCAGCAGCGCCGCGTTGATCAGTGCCACCAGCAAGGAGGTGGCAATGGCGATCAAGCCCACTTGCAGCGTCACCCCCACGGCCTTTAGAAACGCCGGCAAGGTGCTGAGGATAAAAGCGAAATCGAAGGTCATTTCTAGTCCATGACGCCGCAGGGGTAATGCGGCGAGCGCCGTCCGATCCAGCGTGGGTAACGCCGGGTAGCGCGAACTTTAAAGGTATAAAAAGTAAAATTTAAATACCTAAATAGCATATTCATATCACCCAAAAAGATAACCGTCGGATTCGCGGGTTTGGCAGGTGACAGCTATGGTTGGGGGGTCTGTATTTCGAGGGATTGAATAATGAACACAACAACACCAATCGATCCAAAGGAACTGGTGAAGTGGCTGGTGGCATTGCGCCGGGCGATCAATAGCAGAGCCCTGTAAAACACCGAAGTATCCACTGTGAGATGAAGATCAAATGTGGGAGGGGGCTTGCCCCCGATGGCGGTGTATCAGTTACAGATTGATTGGCTGACACACTGCAATCGGGGGCAAGCCCCCTCCCACATTTGGATTGCATTCCAAATTTCAGGCATAAAAAACGCCGACGCTATATAAGCCATCGGCGTTGAAACCTTGAAGGGGGTTTTCAGTTACATCAGAACGCAGGCACTACCGCACCGTTGTACTTCTTCTCGATGAAAGCTTTGACTTCCGGGCTGGTCAGGGCCTTGGACAGTTTCTGGATAGCGTCGCTGTCCTTGTTGTCCGGGCGAGCCACCAGGAAGTTCACGTACGGCGAGTCAGCGCTTTCGATGATCAGCGCGTCCTTGGCTGGGTTGAGGCCAGCTTCCAGGGCGTAGTTGGTGTTGATCAAGTCCAGATCAACCTGATCCAGCACGCGTGGCAGCAGGGCCGATTCCAGCTCTTTGAACTTCAGGTTCTTGGGGTTGCTGGCGATGTCTTTTGGCGTGGCCAGGGCGTTGGTCGGATCTTTCAGGGTGATCACACCGGCTTTCTGCAGCAGCAACAGGGCGCGGCCGCTGTTGGAGCCTTCGTTAGGAATGGCCACGGTGGCGCCATCTTTCAGCTCGGAGATGTTCTTGATCTTTTTCGAGTAACCGCCGAAGGGTTCAACGTGCACGCCAACCACGGTGACCAGGTTGGTGCCCTTGCCCTTGTTGAAGTTTTCCAGGTACGGCAGGGTCTGGAAGTAGTTGGCATCCAGGCGCTTCTCAGCCACCTGCACGTTAGGTTGTACGTAGTCGGTGAAGACTTTGATTTCCAAGTCCACGCCTTCTTTGGCGAGGGTTGGCTTGACCAATTCGAGGATCTCGGCGTGCGGCACTGGGGTCGCGGCCACCACCAGTTTCTCGTTAGCCTGGGCGAAGCCAGCAGTCAGGGCAGCCGCCAGTGCGGTAAACAACAGAACCTTTTTCATGCAGTGTCCTTATCGAAATTCCGGGTCGTCTCTGACGGCCGTTTTTTATGTGGTGTGCCAGCGAAGTGCTATCGCGGCGTGGGAGGGACAATACCTAGATTTTTTATTCCCGAACAATATCTTTTATTCACGTTGATATTCCATTTTGCTCATGTAGTGGCTTGTTCACGTAGAAAGCTGCGCAAGGTTTCCTGCTCGGCGGGGCTGGCCGTGTTGAAAATTCGCTGTACCTGCTCCAACGGCGTGCCCCCCACAGGCAAATTCAGATGCTCGGGCAAAATCTCGTCGCCGCTGCTGACCAGTAATGCAAAGTGAATAACGTTTTCCAGCTCACGCGTATTACCCGGCCAGGTGTGGTGCTCCAGCACGCGCTGGGCGGCGTCGCTGATCAGCGGCACCGGCAGGTCCAGGCGCTGGCTGTAGATGCCCAGGAAATACTCGGCCAGGGACAGGATGTCACCGACACGCTCGCGCAAGGCGGGCAAGTCCAGCTGGCCTTCGCTCAGGTAATGGAACAAGCGCTCATGGAACTTGCCGGCGGCCACGGCCTGGGCCAAGTCGATGCTGGTGGCCGCCACTAGGCGCACATCCACCGGGCTGGGCTGATGGGCGCCGACGCGGGTGACTTCATGGTTTTCCAGCGCGGCCAGCAGTTTTACCTGGATCGGTAGCGGCAAGTCGCCGATCTCATCCAAGTACAAGGTGCCGCCATTCGCCGAACCGAACCACCCCGCCCGGCTGCTGGCCGCGCCACTGTGGGCACCGGCCGCATAACCGAACAACTCGGCATCGGCATAGGTCGGGCTGATGGCGCCGCAATTGACCGAAACAAACAGCCCGGTGCGGTCGCTGCCACGGTGGATGTGCCGCGCCAGCAGCTCTTTACCGCTGCCAGTCTCGCCGCGAATCAGCACCGGCAGGGCGCGCGGCGCGAGGCTTTCCAGGTCTTCGCGCAGTTGCCGCGAGCGTGGATCAACAAAGACCAGCGCTTTGGCGCGAATGCTCAGCGGGCTTTTTTCCGCGTCGGGGAAGGTCAGCAGTGGCTGGCCGTAGGTTTCATGCAGGCTCATGGCAGGCTCCCGCCCCAAATCCACTCAGGGACGGGGCGTTTAAAGATAGTCAGGCAGTGCGCCGGGCGTGATGCTCAAGGCGGCTTTGCAGGCGATAAAGGTAGGCGAAACCCTGCTCCCAACGCTGGTGGCCGGACTTCACATTGATATGGCCGGCACCGGACAGAATGCCGGCTTCAGCGCCCCAGTTACGCGCCAGTTCCACGGCCCGGGGAGCGCTGACGGCGCTGTCGTTATCGGAGCTGACCACCTGGGTGGGAAACGGCAGCAAGTCGGTCGGAATCGGCGCAAAGTTGCGCAGGGCAGGCGAGCACGCCGGGCGTTCGACATCGGCCGGAGCCACCAGCAAGGCGCCACGCACCTGGCGCAGGAACTGCACTGGCGCGGTAGCCGCCCAATGCGCCACGGTGATGCAGCCCAGGCTATGGGCGATCAGGATCACTGGCGTGCTGTCGGCCGCAATGGCCTCGGCCAGCGCGGCGACCCAGTCTTCGCGCCGTGGCGTCAGCCAGTCGGCCTGTTCCACACGGGCGCTGTTGGGCAGGCTGTTCTGCCAATGACTTTGCCAATGATCTTCTGGCGATCCTTGCCAGCCCGGCACGATCAGGTAACGAATCGACTCGCTGTGCATGGGTGTGCCCTCCTGCAGCGTTTAACGTTGCTAACAGTATAGGGACGAGGGTTATATTCGTTAAGGAATAAGAAGCTATTTATTAATAACCAAAATATCAAAACCGATGAATATCAAACTGTGGGAGGGGGCTTGCTCCCGATAGCGGTGTATCAGCCGCCACCTGTATCAACTGACCCACTGCCATCGGGAGCAAGCCCCCTCCCACATTGACCAGGTTCCACATAGGGACTCGGGGGTGTTGAGTAAATCCCAGGCAAAAAAAAGGCCGCACCCTGCCAAGGAAACGGCCAAAAAATTGTCGAGGCTATTGGTGGAAGCGTTGCAACTAACGTGCGGTAATCACCGACAGCTTGGTAATCCCCGCGCGCTCGATAGACGCCATGGCTCGCGCCACTTCGCCGTAGTTCACACCATCGTCAGCCTGCAGTTGCACCCGCACATCGGGGTCCTTGGCCTTCGCCGCCTGCAGGTTGAATTCCAGCAGGTCCGGCTGGATTTCGTCCTTGTTGATAAACAGTTTGCCGGCGCCGTCGATGCTCACCACCAGCGGGTCTTTCTGCTCCACCGGGGCCACGGCCTCGGTCTTGGGCAGGTTGATCGGGATCGCGTTGGTCAACAGCGGCGCGGTGACGATAAACACCACCAGCAGTACCAGCATCACGTCCACCAGCGGCGTGACGTTGATCTCGCTCAGCACCTCATCACTGTCTTGCGTGGAAAAGGCCATCTCAGGACGCCTCCTTCACTTTCTGCGGGTTGCCGGGCGCATGCTTGGTCAGGGCCGGGTGCAGCAGCACGCGGAACGAATTCTTTTGCGCCAGGCTGTAGAAGTCGTGGGCAAAGTCATCCAGGTCGGCAGCCGTCAGTTTCAGGCGACGCAGGAAATAGTTGTAGACCAGCACCGCCGGCACCGCGACAGCGATACCCACGCCCGTCGCAACCAGTGCTGCACCGATCGGACCGGCCACGGTTTCGAGGCTGGCGGAACCGGCGGCGCTGATGCCCTTGAGCGCTTCCATGATCCCCCACACGGTGCCGAACAGGCCGATAAACGGAGAGGTGCTACCGATACTGGCGACCACGGCCAGGCCGGTCTCCAGGGAACGGCGCTCGCGCACGATCTGCTGGCGCAGGGCACGTTCGAGACGGTCCTGATGGTTGATCGCCTGGCTGAGGTCAGCGGCGTGCGGGGTTTCACCCACCTGGATCGCGGCATAACCGGCCTGGGCGACACGGGCAGCAGCGCCTGGCTGGGTTTCGGCCAGTTCGGCGGCCGAGTCGAGACTCGACGCCGCCCAGAACTGTTTATGGAACCTGCGATCCTGGGCCTTGAGGCGACCGAACTGCACGCCCTTGAGCAGGGCCAGGCCCCAAGTGGCGACCGAAAAAACCACCAGCAGCCAGATCACCGCGCTTTCGATGGATTCAAGTGGAGATGCTAATGCCATGATGTTTTCCCTCTGTGCAGGTCGCGGCGTGTGCAACACACCGCAGCGCAATAGTTAGTGAATCTTGAAATCGATCGGTACGCTGACCCAGCCGTCCTGAGCCACATCGCCCTGCTTGGCCGGCACGAAGCTCCAACGCTTCACGGCGGTCAGTGCGGCGTCATCGAGTTGCTGGCGACCGCTGCTTTTCTGGATCTGGATTTCGCCCGGCTTACCGCTGGCCAGTACATGCACCCGTAACAACACCGTGCCTTCCCAACCGCGACGCTGGGCCAGTGACGGGTACTCCGGCGCCGGGTTCTTCAAGTACGCGGCGTTGGCCGAAGCGGGTGTCACCGGAGCCGGCGCGGGCGGAGCAACAGGTGCAGGCGCGGGTGGCGCCGGTGTTGGCGGCGCGAGCGGCGGGTCGACCGGTTTCGGTGCGGGCTTGGGCTCAGGCTTGGGAACCGGCTTGGGCTTGGGTTTCGGAATCGGTTTGGGCGGCGCCGGCTTGGCGGCCAACTCATCCACCACCGGCGGCGGTGGCTCGACCACGGGGGGCGGAGGGGGCGGCGGCACAGGCGGCGGCGGTTCCACCACGGGCGGCGCCGGTTGGGAAAATTCGATGGTCATTGGCGGAATTTCCGGCGGCACAACTGGCAGCACCGGGGTCGGCTTCTGGCTCACCCAATAGATCACCGCACCGTGCAGAGCCAGCACCAGCAGACCGAGCAGGACCGCTTCGCGACGGCTGGAGAAACGTTTTGGCGTTTTCTGCGTCCGCAACTGCCCCAACGGCGCACGGTGCGGCCGGCCAAGGTCGACCAACTCGCCACTCGGTGCCTGGCGCCATTGCGCCTCGTGTGCACTGGCGGCGGTCTGGACATTGCCCATTAATTCACTCCCTCGGTTTTGAAACAAAAAACCGACTGGCCTGCGTGGAAGGCCGTCGAGGGCTGAATCATCGGTGCCAGACGCTTATCTCTTAAAGTAATCTTTAAAGTTATAGATATATCTTAATTGAATAAGAAAAACCTTCGAATACGTCAAAGCCACGGCCCGCTTAGCCTGGCGCCAAAGCGCTTAGAGTTGATGCTCTTTAGGCATAAAAAATATTCAAAAAAGGTATGGGTTTGCCACGTCAAACCAAGCCCGGCTTGTTTGGCGAAAGGCATTTCCTGGCACCTTCTTGTTGGAACCCAGCCCTGTCACGAACCACCAACAGTTCAATGCGGCGAGCCTAACAACACGTCAGCAACTGTCCGGTTTCGATAACGCGCCTGAGTGCCTCTGGCACTGGCAGATCACACAGGATTAGAGAGCTCATGAATATCTACGCCCAACTCAGAGCCACAGTAGAAAGTTATCTGCCCCAAGCACCTCGAGCCGACACGCAGCGCTCCGCGCCCCGCGCACCACAGGCCCAAAGAGGGGGGCGCGCAATTAGCTTCGCCGGCGGTGACGCCCCTACAAACCGTCCGGATGGCGGCGACCAGAAGTGGGCGACACGCGCCACGCCCTCCTCCAATGCATACCAACGGGGCACCCAGCCCATCACCGCGAGAGCCTACACCCCAAATGAACTGGTCAGCGGGTTCTCACAAAAATGGGGCACCATGAATTGCGTAACGGTCGCGGGAATAAAGGCGGCGATGCAACGGTTTGGTGGCCCCAATCAGGTTTACTCGTCGGTAGAACAAACCAGAGATGGGTTTAATATCAGAATGAGGGACAACCCTAACCTCACCTATCATGTGAACTATGCCGAGCTTAAATACGCCGCTGAACGCTCAGGGTTTAAAGGAACGAACCAAAAGATGCTGAATGAAGCCAACTTCATGTATGCCGTCAGTGCCAAGCGGGCGCAGGTAGAAAACAACAATGGCTACGCGCGCCAAAGTTTCGCCGCAGCCCTGAATAGCCTGGACAGTTGGGAACACACCCACGAAGGACTGTACCGTCTGGGCTTGAGCAACTATGTCCAACAGACCAATGCACAAGATTTAATAAATGGTGCACCTGGGGTCATGGCCCAAGATAACCACGTAGTCACCGTGCTCAATGGTCGAAAGGACAACTACGGCACCCCAGGCTATCGGCCAGACCCATGGATGCAAGCCCTGAAATTGCGTTAAGCGCACTGAGCCACGGGTTGGAATCTTTATATTTAATTTCAAAATACCTCGTGGGCTCTCCATACTTCACGCCTCTTTTGTGTCCCCGACAGGTCTTGCATGACGTTTAACGCTTCACTCATGGGCAGATTCGCCGGCTGGGGCCTGCTGGTGGTTTTGGGCCTGAACCTGCGCCCGATCCTCAGCTCCATCAGCCCGTTGCTCGGCGAGATTCGCCAGGCCACCGGCCTGAGTTTCCAGAGCAGCGCCCTGCTCACCAGCCTGCCGGTAGTGTGCATGGGCTTGGTGGCGCTGGTAGGCGTACGCGTCGAAGCGCGATTGGGTGAACGCCGCGGCATCGCCCTGGGCCTGGTGATGATCCTGCTGGCGTGCCTGGCCCGTTGGCTGATGGGCCAGGGTTCGACGTTGCTGGTGACCGCATTGCTTGGCGGTGCCGGTGTGGCGCTGATCCAGACGTTGGTGCCGGCGATGATCAAGCGTGAATTCCATCAGCGCGTGCCGGTGGCGATGGGCGTGTATTCGGCATCGTTGATGGCCGGCGGCGGCCTCGCGGCGCTGCTCAGTCCGGTGGTGGCCAGTCATTTCCAGCACTGGCAGGCCGGGCTTGGGGTTTGGCTGTTGCCGGCATTGGCCGCGCTACTGCTGTGGGCCTGGTTGCCGCTGGGCGCAGCGAAAAACCCACAGGTAGCACCTGCCTTTCAGGGCCTGCGCAATCGTCGCGCGTGGCTGCTGGCGCTGTATTTCGGCTTGGTGAATTGCGGCTACATGAGCCTGGTGGCGTGGCTGCCGGCCTACTATCAGCAACTGGGTTGGGGTGTGTTGCCCAGTGGTTCGTTGCTGGCGTTCATGACAATCTTCCAGGTGATCGCCGCGTTGCTGATGCCGGTGTTGGCGCAACGCGGGGTCGACCGTCGCCCGCTGCTGTGGATCAGCCTGCTGGCCCAGACCATCGGCTATCTCGGCCTGTTGATCGCGCCGTTGCAGTTCCCCCATCTGTGGGTCGCGCTGTGCGGCTTCGGTCTGGGCGCGTGTTTTGCACTGAGCCTGCTGCTGACCCTCGATCACCACCGTGACCCGCGCCAGGCCGGACAACTGGCGGCGTTCGTGCAGGGCGTGGGCTTTTTGATCAATGCGATTTCGCCCTGGCTGACCGGCTGGCTGCGTGAACTCACCGGTAGTTTTGTCAGCGCCTGGGGGGTGCTGACGGTGACGGCGGTCGCGATGCTGGTGGTGACGCGGGTGTTCAGCCCGGCCACCTATCGCACGGCGCCCGCTCTATAGATATACGTTTAAGATCTAGATAAAACAAACACACTTCGTTGACGGAATAAGCAACCCCCTTAAAATCCCGGTTCTCCCACAGGATGCCGGGCACACCATGGACCTTCGCCAACTGCGCTACTTCATCGCCCTCAACGAGCACCGCAGTTTCGTGCGCGCTGCGGACGCCATGGGCATCACCCAACCGGCATTCAGCCGCAGCATCCAGGGCCTCGAACAGGAATTCGGCTGTGTGCTGGTCGACCGCGCGAATAAAGACTTGCGCCCCACCCCCGAAGGCCAGGTGGTGCTGCAACACGCCTTGAGCCTGGTGCAAGGCGCGGCCTTGCTGAGCCATGAAGTTACGCGCATGACCAAACTCGACGCCGGTGAGGTGCGCTTCGGCAGCGATGCCGTGGCAGGGGTGAACCTGGTGCCCCAGGCCATGGCGCGCTTTATCTCCACCTACCCCAAGGTGCGCAGCGTTTTGCAGGTGGATAACTGGGAAAAACTCGGGCGTAGCCTAAGCCGTGAAGAGATCGAGTTCTTTATCGCCGATGTGCGTCACTTCGAGGCCGACCCGAGCTTCCAGACCCAGGCCTTGAGCCCAAGACGCATGGTGTTTTTCTGCCGCGACGGGCACCCGCTGCTGGCCAAGGACAGCCTGTCCACCAACGACCTGTTCAGCTACCCGCTAGCCACGCCGCTGATCGCGCCGGGCATTCGCAAGCTGCTGGCCAACCTCAGCGGGCGCGTCGACTTTGCCCCCGCGATCGAGCTGGAGCAGTTTGCCGCGCTGGCCAGCATCGTGCGGCACTCCGACGCCATCGGCCTGGGCGCTGAAGAGGCGTTTGTCGACGCATTCGCCAGCGGCGAGTTGCACATGCTGCACTGGCGCAACCTGCCGCACAATCTGGACAGCCTGCACAACCGCAGTGGGATAATCAGCCGCGCTGGGGTGCGTTTGTCGCCTGCGGCGAAGGCGCTGATCGAAACCCTGCAGGCGGTGGAAAACCAAGCCGATTCGCCCGCGCGAACGTCCCGAAATCATTGAAGCGCACGCCCATCTCGGCCATCACTGTGTGCGCCACCTTGGCCGTCATCTGGCGGATGTAAAATGGCTCCTTCACCACAAAATGGTGGATGCCATGGGTGCTGCCAAAGTTGAAGCAGAACGCCTGCAACGGCCACATCCACCAGGGGTTCAACACTTGGGTCTGCTGGATCACGTTGCCCAGTTCCACATCGCCGTAGTAGTGCATGTTGGAGCTGACGAAGTGCAGGCAAAAGGTGCGCAGCACGTTGGGCCCGATGATCACCACGGCGGCGATATCGATCACGTGCATCATCTGCACGGTAGCGGCCGACCATTCAATCGGCGTGTCCATCAGACCCGCAATACCATTGGCGGCATGGAAGCCGAGGAAGATGTACCACGCGCCCCAATGAAGCAGCGCCAGCGGTGCGTACACCAGCAGCGAGCGCTTGATGATCGCTCGTTTGTGCTTCCAGGTTTTGGCCCTCAGGATGCGGATAAACGCCGACATGACGTTATCGCCGACCATCAGCAAGCGCGCAAAACCCCACGGCTCGCCGTTGGTGATGGCGCGCTCTTCCATATCGGTTTCGGTACCGGAGACTTTGTGATGGTTGAGGTGCAGGTGCCGGCGCACCCACGGGTTTATGGTGCTCGGCCGCGCCAGCCACACCAGGCCCATCATCAGGTTATGGGGCAGGCGCTGCTTGCGAAAGTACATGCTGTGGATCAGGTCGTGTTCCAGCTCGTGGGTCAGTGACGCCAGGAACGCATTGAGCAGCAGGCACGCCCACCAAGCCATGTGCCCCGTGATGTAGAGCGCCGCCGAACCCACCATGCCGACCAGCGCAAACGCCAGGATGCCCGCGCCCAGCGCGTCCTGATGCAGCAACCAGGGGTGCCGGCGGCGCAGTCGCACGCCCTCGGCCAGCACCACTTCACGGATATGCGCCGAACGCTGTTGCGCGTTCATCTGCTGGGGACTTGCAGAAGTACCGTCCATGCTCCCATCCTCTTATTTATTGATGGTTACATCCTGCACCAGAGCTTCTTGCAGGACGCTAGCCCCACACGCCAACCTGTTGACCGCAAGCGCCAATCGCCATGACTGAACCCACTTCCCTCGCCAGCTGGACCCGCGCCCTGCGCAAGCAGCTCGACGCCCTGGGCCTCGACAGCGCCGCGTTGTGCGTGCAAGCCGGGCTCGACCCACAACAGATGGACGATCCCAATGCACGCTACCCGCTGTCGGCCACCACGCGCTTGTGGGAACTGGCGGTGCAGGCCAGCGGGGATCCGGCGATTGGTTTGCGGGTGTCGCGGTTTGTCAGCCCCACGACCTTTCATGCCTTGGGCTATGCGTTGGTGGCCAGCGGCAGCCTGCGCGAGGTGTTCGAGCGCATCGTGCGGTATCACCAGGTGGTCAGCGATGCGCTGACGCTGGAGCTCAGTCGCGAAGGCGAGCGTTATCGCTTTCGCCTGCTGCAGCCCCCAGGCAGCCCGGCACCGGCGCTGGAAGCCATCGATGCCTTCGCGGCGATCTATGTGCGCACCTGCCGTAACCGCCTGGGCCGCGACTACGCCCCCTTGGCCGTTCACTTGCGGCGCCCTGAACCTGCCGACCCCAGCCCCTGGCACACGGTATTTCGCGCACCGGTGTTTTTTGGTGCCGAGGAAGACGCGTTGGAATTCGCCGCCCATGACTTCGACAGCCACCTGGACGATGCCAACCCGGAACTGGCCGAACATAATGAGACCGTGCTCAAGCGCACCCTCGCCCAACTGCAACCGTTGACCTGGGAACGCAAGGTACGCGCGGCCATCGAGGCGCAATTGCCGGATGGCGAGCCGAGTGCCGAACGCATCGCCCAGGCCTTGCACCTGAGCCTGCGCAGCTTGCAGCGGCACTTGGCGGATGAGGGCTGCCGGTTTGATACGTTGCTCAATGAATGCCGGGAGAACCTGGCATTGCTGCACCTGCGCGACCCGAACTGCTCATTGGCCGAGATCAGTCATTTACTCGGGTTTGCCGATACCAGCAGCTTCAACCGCGCGTTCAAGCGTTGGACGGGGATGACGCCGGGGCAGTTTCGGGATGGATTGCGGTAGGTAGGTTTGGGGTGATGGTGATGGCCTCATCGCGGGCAAGCCCCCTCCCACATTTGAAATGCATTCCCCTGTGGGAGGGGGCTTGCCCGCGATAGCGTTGGCTCAGGCAGCAAAAATACCTGATCAATCACCGCCCGCGGTCGCGCCGCAACACCTTCTTCACCCGCGCCACCAGCGCCTTGGCCTCAAACGGCTTGAGCAAATAGTCATCCTCATGCAATTCCAGCCCGCGCAGGCGATCTTCAATCCCGCCCGGCGTGGTCAGGAACAGCAGCGGCGTCTGCCCCTTCTGCCGAATGGCCTGTTGCAGCTTCCAAGCATTCAGACCCGGCAACATCACATCCAGGATCACCAGGTCGTATTCGGTACTTTCAACAAAGCGCAATGCCGCCATGCCATTCGCCGCGACTTCTACCGTGAAGCCAGCCTCGCTCAGACCTTGAGCCATGCGCTGCGCCAGTTGGGGCTGATCTTCCACTAACAACACCTGCATGCGTTACCTCGTAGTTTGATTACAAAATTGTCATCAAATTGTGCGGCTTCTGACCCTGCCCGCTGGCTAACGTGATGGCCTGTTTTAAGGAGCCTTCACCATGTATCGCACTGCCTTGTTCCTGAGCCTCGCCGCCTGCACCGCCGCTCAGGCTGCGCCCCTCTTGCCGCGTCATGCCGACCTTGATTTGCGCACTGCGCGCCAATTGGCCGATGCCAGCCTGACGCACTGCACCGCCGCACTGACCGTGCTGGACCGCGGCGGCAACCTGCTGGTGGCCCTGCGAGCCGATAGCGTCGGCCCGCACAACAGCCTCGCCAGCCAACGCAAGGCATACACCGCGCTATCGACAAAGACCCCGACCCGCGTGTTTGCCGAGCGCGCTCGCAACAATCCCGAAGCGGCCAACCTTAACAGCTTGCCCGAGTTGCTGTTGCTCGGCGGCGGCGTGCCGCTGTTTGCCGAGGCTGAACTGGTCGGCGCGCTGGGCATCGCAGGTGCCGGCGGCGCGGCACAGGACGAAGCCTGTGCCCTGCAAGCCGCCGAGCAACTGGGCTTAAAAACCACCCCTTGAATCTCCCCTGTCAAAAGGACTTCTCGATGAAAACCCTAAACATGACCCTCGCCGCCCTCAGCCTGAGCGGCCTGTGCAACCTGGCACTGGCCGACGGCAATCCGTTGAGCGTGCATGTGCTCAACCTTGAAAATGGCCTGCCGAGTGCAGGGGTCAGCGTCACCCTGGAAGAGCACGTGGGCGACCAATGGCAGTCGCTGTCCCAAGGCGTCACCAACCAGCAGGGACGCATCAGCGAACTGTTTCCCGCCAATCGCAGCATAAAGCCGGGTGAGTACCGTGTGGTGTTCAAGACGGGCGATTACTACAAAAAGGCCAACCGCGAGACCTTTTTCCCAGAAGTGCCGGTCATTTTCCGAGTCAAACAGGCCGACCAGCATTACCACATCCCGCTGCTGCTCAGCCCGTACGGGTTCTCTACGTATCGCGGCTCATAGGCCCGCAGACACCCGCAGGCCATTGAAATCGAGTATCTCAATCGCGCCGTAACTGAGCTCAATGACACCCTGTTGCTCCAGCGTCTTGAGCAGACTGTTAATGGTCTGGCGCGACAGGCCCAGCATCGCCGCAAGATCCTCCTGAGGCAGGTGCAACACGCGGCGGGCCTGTTCTATCTCCCCGTAGCCTTCAGCGATCATCAGCAACCGATGGGCCAGCCGCGCCGACGCGGGCATCAGGCTCATCTGCTCGATATTGATCAATGACAGGCGCAGTTTGTGGCTCATCAGCAGGGCTACATCGCGCCAATACTGCGGATGCCGCTCCAGGATGCCGAGCATTGCCGCCTGCGGCACCTGCAGTAATGTGCATGGCCCCATGGCAAGGGCATCATGGGTACGCGGCAGGCCATCGAACAGGCAGATTTCGCCGAACCAGTAAGGCGTCTCAACCAGGCTCAATACCGCTTCCTTGCCCTGGGCATTCACTGCACTGATACGCACCCCACCTTCCAGCACTGCATACACACCGCACGGGGGATCACCGCGCTTGAACAGCAACTGTCCTGCTGTCAGCGAGCGTGGCCGGGCCGCTGCCAGCAAGCTACGCTGCAAATCTGAAGGCAGATGACGGAACCAGTGGCCACAGCCCAACCGGGCGTGCCATTTGTCTGCGTCCATGTGAACTCCGAAGATTGTCGCCCAGCTGACAGTTCGCCACAGGCTGACAGGGCATGATCAAACATCCTACAGGAGGAATAACAATGAAAAGCCTCGTCGACCATCTCAGTCAATACGCCGCCTACCATCGCGACCCGCGCAATATCGCCAGCCACTTTATCGGCATCCCGTTGATTGTGGTGGCGGTTGCCGTGCTGCTGTCGCGCCCCGAATGGGCCGTGGGCAGCCTGTGGATTTCCCCCGCCGTGATTGTCGCGCTGTTGTCGGCGTGGTTTTACCTGCGCCTGGAGCTGGCTCTGGGTGTGCTTATGACGGTGCTGATGGGCCTGTCGGTGTGGGCCGGGCATGTGCTGGCGGCGCAAAGCACGCTGGTGTGGCTCAGCAGCGGCGTGGGGATGTTTGTGGTGGGCTGGGTGATCCAGTTTGTCGGCCACTATTACGAAGGCCGCAAGCCCGCGTTTGTGGATGACGTGTCGGGACTGATTGTGGGGCCGTTGTTCGTGGTGGCGGAGTTGGCGTTTCTGCTGGGGTTGCGCCAGGGGCTCAAGCAGCAGATCGAAGAGCGGTCGGGGCCGGTAACTCGCCGTGACCTAAAGCCTAGCGAGGTCTGATGTGGGAGGGGGCTTGCTCCCTCCCACATTCAGATCCCATTCCCCTATGGGATATTGGGTGGGCTTTTAAGCTTTCTGCCAGACCTTGGGCTTGAAGAACAGGGTCTCGCCACGGGCCAAACCGGTCAGGCTGTCGTGGTCCTTCACCACTTCAGCTTCGATCAGCTCGCTCTGGCCTTCCACCTTCAACGTCACACGGGTTGTCGCGCCGAGCGGGCGAATATCCCGCACTTCAGCGGCGTGGTGATCCTCCAGCTCATGACGCGACAGCGACACTTCGTGTGGACGGAACAGCACATGCTGGTCTTCACCCAGGTGCAGGCGGTTCGAATCACCCAGGAAGTGATAGACGAAATCGCTGGCCGGGTTTTCGTAGACGTCGCCCGGTGAACCGATCTGCTCGATCACGCCCTTGTTCATCACCACGATGCGGTCGGCGACTTCCATGGCCTCTTCCTGGTCGTGGGTCACGAACACCGAGGTCAGGTTGATGTCTTCGTGCAGGCGCGCCAGCCAGCGGCGCAGTTCTTTACGCACCTTGGCGTCGAGGGCACCGAAGGGCTCGTCCAGCAGCAACACTTTCGGTTCCACCGCCAGGGCACGGGCCAGGGCGATACGCTGGCGCTGGCCACCGGAGAGTTGCTCCGGGTAGCGATCGGACAGCCAGTCCAGTTGCACCATGTTCAGCAGCTCATGCACTTTGACCGCGATCTGGCTTTCATTCGGGCGCTGGTTTTTCGGTTTCATGCGCAGGCCGAACGCCACGTTGTCGAACACCGTCATGTGGCGGAACAACGCATAGTGCTGGAACACGAAGCCGACGTTGCGATCACGCACGTCGTGGCCCGACACGTCTTCACCGTGGAACACGATGCTGCCGTCATCCGGGGTTTCCAAACCGGCGATGATGCGCAGCAAGGTGGTCTTGCCGCAGCCGGACGGGCCGAGCAAGGCCACCAGCTCGCCACTCTGGATGTCCAGATTGATGCTGTTCAGGGCCTTGAAGGCGTTGAAGTTCTTGCTGACATTACGGACTTCGATCGACATGACTTATTCCTCAGCCGCACCGGCGCGCAGGCGGTTAATACGGTTCTCGCTCCACTGCTTGAGCAGCAGGATGAAGAGCGCCAGGATCAGCAGCAGACTCGCCACCGCAAACGCGGCAACGTGGTTGTATTCGTTGTAGAGAATCTCGACGTGCAGCGGCAGGGTGTTGGTCACGCCGCGGATGTGGCCGGACACCACCGACACCGCGCCGAACTCACCCATCGCCCGTGCGGTACACAGCACCACGCCGTAGATGAGACCCCATTTGATGTTCGGCACGGTGACATACCAGAACATCTGCCAGCCATTGGCACCGAGCAGGCGCGCGGCCTCTTCTTCCTGGGTGCCCTGCTCCTGCATCAGCGGGATCAGTTCACGGGCCACGAAGGGCACGGTGACGAAGATGGTCGCCAGCACGATGCCAGGCAAGGCGAACACGATCTGGATGTCGTGCTCCTGCAGCCAAGGGCCAAAGAAGCCCTGGGCGCCGAACATCAGCACGTAGACCAAACCGGCGATGACCGGCGACACCGAGAACGGCAGGTCGATCAGCGTCACCAGGATGCTCTTGCCACGGAACGAGTACTTGCTCACGCACCACGCGGCGCTGACGCCGAACACCAGGTTGAGCGGCACCGAAATCACCACGGCGATCACCGTGAGTTTCAGCGCCGACAGCGCGTCCGGCTCAAGGATCGCGGTGAAGAACGCACCGAGGCCGTTTTTCAGGCCTTGGGTCACCACGATCAACAGCGGCAACAGCAGGAACAGTGCGAACACCAGCCAGCCAAGGCCGATCAGGATGCGTCGGGACGCAGCACTGCCACGGCGGGCGGCGTTGGCCGAGGACGCGGCGGAAATAGACGATTGGGACATGTTCCGCGCCTCCTTATGGACGTTCGATGCGCCGCTGCAACAAGTTGATCAGCAGCAGCAGGACAAAGGAAACCACCAACATCAGCACGCCGATGGAGGTGGCGCCGCGGTAGTCGTATTGGTCGAGCTTGACCATGATCAGCAACGGCAGGATCTCGGTTTTCATCGGCATGTTGCCGGCGATGAAGATCACCGAACCGTACTCACCGACGCCACGGGCAAACGCCAGGGCGAAACCGGTCAACCAGGCTGGCAGCAACGCAGGCACCAGGATGTAGCGGAACACCTGCAACGGCTTGGCACCCAGGCAGGCGGCGGCTTCTTCGACTTCCCGGGGAATATCGGCCAACACCGGCTGCACCGTGCGTACCACGAACGGCAGGGTGACGAAGGTCAGCGCCAGGGTGATGCCCAGCGGCGTGTAGGCGATCTTGAAACCCAGGTCCGCGGCGAACTGGCCGACCAGGCCGTTAGGCGTGTACAGCGCCGTCAGGGCGATACCGGCGACGGCGGTGGGCAGGGCGAAGGGCAGGTCGATCATCGCATCGATGATCTTGCGACCGGGGAAGGTGTAGCGCACCAGCACCCAGGCCAGCAGTGTGCCAATCACGCCGTTGATCAACGCGGCGTACAGCGCCGTGCTGAAGCTTAGTTGCAACGCCGCCAGCACGCGCGGTGCGGAGATGATGTTCCAGAACTGATCCCAGGTAAGTTGAGCGGCGTGTACAAACATCGCCGCGAGGGGGATGAGTACGATCAGGCTGAGGTACACCACGGTGTAGCCCAGCGTCAGCCCGAAGCCGGGTATGACGGGGGAGATACGACGCGACATAAGAGTCCTTGGTTAAAGGGTAGAAACCACTGTAGGAGCGCGCCGTAAATGTAGAGGTAACTTACTGTGGCGAGGGAGCTTGCTCCCGCTGGAGCGAGAAGCGCTCCCAAACCGGTATCCGCGTTGCACCTGGTGCAACTCGGTTGTCTGATTTTGGGGCTGCTTCGCAGTCCAGCGGGAGCAAGCTCCCTCGCCACAGTAAGGGCCTCTCCACAGAAAGTGGGCTCCTACAGGTACTTTGGTTTACTGCGCGGTGTAGATCTGGTCGAACACGCCACCGTCGTTAAAGAATTTCGGTTGGGCAGTTTTCCAGCCGCCGAAGTCTTTGTCGATAGTCACCAGGTCCAGTTTCGGGAACTGCTGGGCGTATTTGGCGGCCACTTTTGCATCGCGTGGGCGGTAGAAGTTCTTCGCCGCAATCTCCTGGCCAGCCGGGCTGTACAAGTGTTTCAGGTATTCGGTGGCGATCTCGGTGTTGCCTTTTTTCTCGGCGTTCTTGTCGACCACGGCCACCGGAGGCTCGGCGAGGATCGACAGGGAAGGCACGACGATATCGAACTTGTCGGCGCCGCCGTCTTCTTTCAGGGCCAGGAACGCTTCGTTCTCCCAAGCCAGTAACACGTCACCCTGACCGTTGTTGACGAAAGTGATGGTCGAACCGCGAGCACCGGTGTCCAGCACAGGAACATGCTTGAACAGCTCTTTCACGTATTCCTGGGCCTTGGCTTCGCTGCCACCGGTTTTCAGGCCATAAGCCCAGGCGGCGAGGAAGTTCCAGCGGGCGCCACCGGAGGTTTTCGGGTTCGGGGTGATCACCGACACGTCTTTCTTGATCAGGTCGCCCCAATCCTTGATGCCTTTAGGGTTGCCCTTGCGCACCAGGAACACGATGGTGGAGGTGTACGGGGTGCTCGCATCCGGCAGGCGGGTCTGCCAGTTTTCCGGCAGGGTCTTGCCCAGCTTGGCGATTTCGTCGATGTCACCGGCCAGGGCCAGGGTGACCACGTCGGCGCGCAGGCCGTCGATCACGGCACGGCCTTGTTTGCCCGAACCGCCGTGGGATTGCTGGATCTTGACGTTGTCGCCCGGGTGAGACTGTTTCCAGAAGCTGGTGAACTCAGCGTTGTAGTCCTGGTACAGCTCACGGGTAGGGTCGTACGAGACGTTGAGCAACTCGTAGTCCTTGGCAACTGCGGAACCTGCAAACACGGCGCTGGCCAGGGCGGCCAGGGCATAACGGCGAATCGACGACATAGAAGCTCCTGAAATTCTGGGGTGTTGGCTTTTTCTTATAGTTGCGGGTCTAGCATGCGAATCGCCGTTCTTGCTTAGCTCGGTTTGTTACCCGGATTCTGCAAACGGAATTTCTCTTTGCGTTCAATCTGAACCACTTGGGCGTTGTGCACCGTGATTTCCACCGCGCCAAACCGCAGATCGCGCAGGGCGCTCTGGATCTCACGCAAAATGGCTGCTTCGTCCTGGCCGTCGACGCTACGTAGAGATGCGCTCATGGTCTCGCTCCTGAAATGAATAGTGCCTCGCAGTGGCGGCACTGCTTGCGGCGTGAGGGCGATAGTAGATAAGCGCGGATATTCTTAAAAATACTATTTAAGAATGTTTATATAACCAGAAAGAATTTTCTGATGGGACGCGGGGTTGCGCGCGGGTTCTGTGCCAGAACGCAAAAATAAAGTCTTGAGCAGATTCAAATGTGGGAGGGGGCTTGCCCCCGATGGCGGTAGGTCAGTCAAGAATTTCTAACCTGATACACCGCTATCGGGAGCAAGCCCCCTCCCACATTTTGACTGCATTTCAAGGCCTGATTACGGGGGCCCGTGACCAATCGATTTCCTGCGCCGGCATCGGTTTCCCAAACCAATACCCCTGCCCCATGTCGCACTGCTGGTTGAGCAGGAAGCGCGCCTGTTCCTCCTGCTCGATCCCCTCGGCATGCACCTGCATGCCCATGCTTTTCGCCAGGGCGATCACCACGCGCACGATCGCCGCGTCATCCTCATCCCACGGCAAGCCGGCGACGAAGCCCTGGTCGATCTTGAGCTTCTGCACCGGCAGGCGCTTGAGGCGCAACAGCGACGAATAACCGGTACCAAAATCATCGATGGCCAGGCGCAAGCCCAGCTCGCGCAAGCGGTGCAGTTGCTCCAAGGCCACTTCAGGGTCGTCCATCACGGCGCTTTCGGTGACTTCCAGCTCGAGGAAAGCCGGGTCCAGGCCGGTGTCGTGCAGCACTTGGGCAACCTGTTCATACAGCTCGCGCCGGGCAAACAGGCGGCTGGACACGTTGATCGCGATAAAACTCAACGGCGCCCCCTGCGCCAACCAATCGCACATCTGCCGGCAAGCCTGGTCCATCACCCAGGCATCGATATCGGCAATCAGCCCGGTGCGCTCGGCAATCGGGATAAATTCCCCAGGCGGCACCAGGCCACGCGCTGGGTGCTGCCAGCGCACCAGCGCTTCGACGCCAATCAGGCGGCTACCATTGAGGTCGTGTACCGGCTGGTAGTAGACGCGCAACTCTTTCTGCTCAAGGGCACGGCGCAGCTCGCTGGCGATTTCCACGCGGTTTTGCGCGTGGGCGGTGAGTTCTTCGGTGTACAGCGCATAGCCCTCACGGCCGGTGCTCTTGGCCTTGAACAGCGCGGAATCGGCGTTGCGCAGCAGTTGTTCAGCGCTCAACGCGTCATTGGGGAACAGGCTGATGCCAATACTGGCGCTGATAAACAGCTGATGGCCGTCGAAAAGGAACGGTTGTTTCATCGCCTCCAGCATGCGTTGCGCCAAGCTGGCCGCTTGCGCCACCTGTGGACAACTTTCCGCCAGCACGGCGAACTCATCCCCACCCAGGCGCGCCAGCGTCACGCCGGGGCCGAACAGTGCCTTGAGCCGTTCACCCACCAGCTTGAGCAACTGGTCGCCGACGTTATGGCCCAGGCTGTCGTTGATGATCTTGAAATGGTCCAGATCGAGCAACAGCAGGGCGCAGCCGCGCTTGTGGACTTGCGCCGACGCCAGCGCCTGCTGGGCGCGGTCGGTAAACAGCAGGCGATTGGGCAGGTCGGTCAGCGGATCATGGTGAGCGAGGTGGGCCAACTCGTGTTCGGAATCCTTGATCGCGCTGATATCGGAAAACACCGCCACGTAGTGGCTGACCTGGCCCAGGTCATCGTGGATTACACGGATGGTTTGCCACTGTGGATAAATCTCTCCGCTTTTGCGTCGGTTCCAGATTTCACCGCTCCATTCGCCGCAGCGCTCCAGGCTCTGGAACATCTGCTGGTAGAAATTCGACGAATGGCGACCGGACTTGAACAAGCTGGGCTGACGGCCCATGACGTCTTCACGGCTGTAACCGGTGATTTCCATAAAGGCCCGATTGACGTGCACGATCAGCCCCTGAGCGTCAGTGACCAACACGCCTTCGCGGGTGCAATCGAACACGGCCGCGGCCTGGCGCAGGCGTTCACGGTTTTCCTTCAGGGGTTGATGCTGCTGGTTGGCACGGGCAAACCGGGCGCAGATCAAGTAAATCACCAAGGCACTGAGTGCCACCCACACATAGCCACGCACCTGCAGCCAGTGATTCAACGCACTCGGGTTATCGAGAAACTCGATCAATAACCGCTCAGTCAGGCTTATCCACGTCATCGAAACCAGCAGATATACCAGCCCCGCCCACCGGGCACCTCGGTATGAAAACAGCATATGGTCAGTAATCCTTACCAAAAAAACATAATCGCCCCACAAAGGCTGCGGATTATAGAATAAGAAACATCCAGTCACTCCTATCTGAAAGGGCGGCTGGTTTTCTCTGTAGGCTTAGTGATAATGCGTGAGCTGTTTTTTTCTTTATCTGAGGGCCATACAGCCTATGTGGTACAACGGTTTTCTTGACTTGTCAGCCTGGCAATTGGTGGCAGTCACTCTGTTGATGACCCACGTGACCATCATTGCGGTCACGGTCTATCTGCACCGCTATTCAGCCCATCGCTCCCTGGAGCTCAATGCAGGCCTGAAACACTTCTTCCGCTTCTGGCTGTGGCTGACCACGGCGCAGAACACCCGCGAGTGGACGGCCATCCACCGCAAGCACCACGCCAAGTGCGAAACCGTCGACGACCCGCACAGCCCGGTCATCAAGGGCCTGTCCACCGTGCTGCGCACAGGTGCCGAGCTCTACCGCGCCGAGGCCGAAAACCCGGAGACCCTGCGTATCTACGGCAAGAACTGCCCGGATGACTGGATCGAACGCAAGCTCTACACCCCCTACCCGCTACTCGGCGTGGCGATCATGGGCGTGATCGACCTGCTGTTGTTCGGCACCATCGGCATCACGATCTGGGCGATCCAGATGATGTGGATCCCGTTCTGGGCCGCCGGTGTGATCAATGGCCTGGGCCATGCCGTGGGCTATCGCAACTTCGAATGCCGTGATGCGGCGACCAACCTGGTGCCGTGGGGCATCATCGTCGGGGGCGAAGAGCTGCATAACAACCACCACACCTACCCCAACTCCGCCAAGCTGTCGGTGAAGAAATGGGAGTTCGACCTGGGTTGGGCGTGGATCAAGGTATTCAGCTTCCTGCGCCTGGCCAAGGTGCAGCGCGTTGCGCCCATCGCCCACCGCGTGGAAGGCAAGGGCCACCTGGACATGGACACCGCCATGGCGATCCTCAACAACCGCTTCCAGATCATGGCCCAGTACCGCAAGTTGGTAATCGGACCGCTGGTCAAGCAGGAACTGGAAAAGGTCGATCACTCCGTTCGTCACCAATTCCACCGCGCCAAGCGCCTATTGTCGCGGGAAACCAGCTTGCTGGACGACCGCCACCACCTGCGTATCCAGAGCATGCTGGAGCATAGCCAGGCCCTTAAAGTGATCTATGAAAAGCGCCTGGCGCTGCAACAGATCTGGCTCAAGACCAGCTCCAATGGCCACGATATGCTCGCCGCCATCAAGGAATGGGTACACGAGGCCGAGGCCAGCGGCATCCAGTCCCTGCGGGATTTTGCCCACCAATTGAAGACCTATTCGCTGCGCCCTGCATCCATATGACAACAAGGCGGGAGGGCCTTCCCTCCCGCCCATCAGCTTTTTGGCGCCATTTCTCGGACACCGTCAATCGATCCTATTGACGGAACTTCACTGCAATTCGCCTCTCTCAATGAACACTTCGCCATCATGGTGGCCCCTTGTAGTGACCGCTGCTCCAGTTTGCGGCGCGCCCAGAGAGAGTTGTGCCGATGGTTCACGAAAAGTCCTCCTTAGTCGACGCGCCCACAGCTGAGCATCCCCGCCCAGCTGCGGCGGCGACCCTGCTGGCGCTGGTGCATGCCCAGGGTGAAGTCGAGCGATTGAGCGAGCGTGAGCAGCTGCTGAGCTCGATGCTGGTCAGCGTGAATGCCGTGCTGTGGGCCATCGATTGGGAAACCCGTCGCGTGCTGTACGTGAGCCCGGCTTACGAGCGGGTGTTCGGTCGCTCCGCCAGCCTGCTGCTGGCCGACCATCGGGAGTGGCGCAACAGCATTCACCCCGAGGACCTCGACTACGCCGAACACAGCCTGGCCCGCGTGCTGGAGCAGGGCGCGGTTGAAGACCGGGAGTACCGCATCATCACGGCCAACGGGCAGATCCGCTGGCTGAGCGACAAGTGTTATATCAATCAACAGGTTGAGCCCGGCGAACCGGTGATCGTGGTCGGCATGGCCGAAGACATCACCGAAAAGAAACAACTTGAGCTGGAACTGCACCGTCTCGCCACCACCGACGTGCTGACCCAGAGCAGCAACCGCCGACACTTCTTCGAATGCGCCAACCAGGCCTTCGACACTGCCTGTGCCCAAGGTGCGCCGCTGGCCTTCCTTCTACTGGACATCGATGACTTCAAGGACGTCAACGACACCTACGGTCACCTGGAAGGCGATCAGGTGTTGCGGCGTATCGCCGAGAGCGGTCGCGGGGTACTGCGCCGTGGCGACCTGTTCGGGCGCATTGGGGGCGAAGAGTTCGCCGCTGTCCTCCCCGGCTGCGCACCGGAGATGGCGCTGCAGGTCGCTGAACGACTGGGCAAAGAGATTCAGGCGCTGAGTTTCAGCTATGAAGGCCAGGCCTTCAGCGTGACCATCAGCCAGGGTCTGGCCAACCTCAGCGAGGCAGACTCGACCCTGGACAGCCTGTTCGCCCGCGCCGATGCGGCCATGTACGAGGCCAAGCGCCTCGGCAAAAACCGCGTCATCGCCGGCTAGTGGTCGACGGATCAAATGTGAAAGGGGGCTTGCCCCCTCCCCCATTTCGACCGCAGCGCCTTTTAGGATTTGCGTACTCGGGTCAGCTCCGGCAAGCCCACCTTGAGCAGTCGCGCTGTCTTGCCCGCAGCCAGTGCTTCCAGCCCTTCGTGCTCGGTCAAACGCGCCATCTGCGCCGCCAGGTTCATCACCAGCGCATCCCGGGCATAGACCCCGCCCTCCAACGAATAAATCGCCGCGATCAACTGACGCAGCTCAAGCGGCAAACGCCAACGTGCGCGCAGTGCCGAACCGTAGGCAGCGCCAAACGTGTGGAGCGACTCGCCAATCGCTTCGTCATCCAATGCACCACCGCCCTGGCGCCAGTCTTCCAGGCAGCGCAACAACGCCAAGTCACCCAGCCGATGGAGGATACCGGCGCTGTAGCAACGCTCATGGTCCAGCGCCAACAGGTGTGCCAGACGCCGGGCATAGTCGGCGGTGTCCTGGGACAACTGCCAGTGACGCTCGGCATAGGCGACCAGGGCCGGATCGCCCAACACCACGTTGTGCTTGAGCGCCAGGCCGAGGATAAGATTCATGCTGTGCCCGGACGCCAGCGTGTGCAGGGCTGCGGGCAGGGTTTGCACGGGCGTGCCGTGATGGCCGGCACTGTTGGCGGCGGCGATCAGCACGGCGGTAATTTGTGGGTCCATACGCACCCGGTCTTCGAGTTGCTTAAGGTCCAGGCCATCCGGCCCGAGGCTGCGTTGCACCGCGGCTCTCACGTCGACCCGCAACGGCGCACCATCGGACGCCTCGCGGCGACGCTCGAGGAATACCGGCAAAGTCATGCCGGGCGCCAGCGGCGGAATCTCGCAGTACACCGTTTCGCCTTCATTCAGCAGCAGGTCTTGCAGACGCTGCGTCAGGCCTTCCATGTTCAGGGGTTTGGTCAAATACGCCGTGGGCGCCAAAGGCAAGACTTCGCGGACGCTTGCGCTGTCGTTGCGACTGCTCAGCAGAATGAACGGCAGCGCGGGTGAGCGGCGTTTCTGGCGCACGTTGCGCAACAGACTCAGCCCATCGATGCCGGGCAGCTCCCAATCCGCCAGGATCAGGTCGTAGGGCTTTTCGCGCAACAGCGTGGCCGCTTGTTGCCCGTCGGCACACACATCCAGCCGCGCATCGCAGCGCACATTCAACAGCACTTGCTTGAGCAGGTCCCGCGACCAGGGGTCTGCTTCGGCAATCAGTACGCGCGGTACAGCGGGTAAATCAACAGCAATCATCCTGCACGCTCCCTCGGCAATGCTGGAACCTTAGACAATGCAGGCGCCTACGTACAATGAACAAGGCCTGAATGCGCAGTGATCGGCATAAAAAAACCCGCCGAAGCGGGTTTTTTGTGTCAATCAGCTCAGCCTCCGCTTACAGCTCGGAGAAGCATTCTTCGATGATCGCCAGGCCCTTGTCCAACTGCTCGTCCGGCGAGGTCAGCGGGACCAGTACGCGCAACACGTTGCCGTAGGTGCCGCAGGACAGCAGGATCAGACCCTTGTCACGCGCCTTGGCCACCACGGAGGCAACGGCAGCGGCATTCGGCTTGTGGCTGTCGCCATCTTCAAACAGTTCGACCGCGATCATCGCGCCCAATGCACGTACTTCGCCGATCACCGGGTATTTAGCCTGGATAGCTTTAAGGCCAGTCACCAGGCGCTCACCGACAGCTTTGCAGCGGTCCAGCAGGTGCTCTTCTTCGAATACTTCCATCACCGCCAGCGCAGCGGCGCAAGCAATCGGGCTACCGGCATAGGTTCCGCCGAGGCCGCCGGGTGCAATGGCGTCCATGTATTCGGCTTTGCCGCACACACCGGCCAGCGGGAAGCCACCGGCGATGGATTTGGCGAAGGTGGTCAGGTCAGCGGCAACGCCCATCTGTTCCATGGCGAAGAACGTACCGGTACGGCCGGCACCGGTTTGCACTTCGTCGGCGATCAGCAGGATGCCGTGCTTGTCGCACAGCTCGCGCAGGCGCTTCATGAAGGATTTTGGCGCGACGTAGAAGCCGCCTTCGCCCTGTACCGGCTCGATGATGATGGCAGCGATATCACGCGGCTCGGCATCGTTTTTGAAGATGCGTTCGATGCTGGCGATGGCGTCATCGTCGCTGACACCGTGCAATTCGTTCGGGAACAGCGCGCGGAATACGCCACCCGGCATCAGACCCATGCCAGCCGAGTACGGCACGACTTTGCCGGTAAGGCCCAGTGTCATCATGGTGCGGCCGTGGTAGGCACCGGTGAAGGCGATCACGCCGGCACGGCCAGTAGCGGCACGGGCGATTTTCACGGCGTTTTCGACGGCTTCGGAACCGGTGGTGACCAGCAGGGTTTTCTTGGCGAAATCACCTGGGACCTTGGCGTTGATTTTTTCGCACAATTCCACATAAGGCTCATAGGCCAGTACCTGGAAGCAGGTGTGGGTCAGCTTGTTCAGTTGCTCGGTCACGGCGGCAATGATTTTCGGGTGCACGTGGCCGGTGTTCAGCACGGCGATACCGCCGGCGAAGTCGATGAACTCGCGACCTTCAACGTCGGTCACGGTGGCGTTCTTCGCGGATTCAGCGAAGATCGGGTGAATCTGGCCAACACCGCGGGGTACAGCGGCTTCGCGGCGTTTCATCAGGGATGCGTTGGTCTTGCTCATAAAGTCCTCATTCGCCACTCATCGGGTGGCGTGGTCCAAGGAATACGTGGCGGGGAGGCAACTACGGCAGCATGCGATGATCGACTGCCACAGCTTTCCCGGCCACTACGAATAACGGTGTGAAACACGCAAAGGGTCAGCGCTCTCGTGCCCTCTGCGTTTACGGCAATGCCTTGCCGGGCGGGTTAGATGCCCAGGCAGAGGTATTTGATTTCCAGGTAATCCTCGATCCCGTACTTGGAACCTTCACGGCCCAGGCCCGAGGCCTTGATGCCGCCGAACGGCGCGACTTCGTTGGAGATCAACCCGGTGTTGACGCCAACCATGCCGTATTCCAAGGCTTCAGCCACGCGGAACACACGGCCCAGGTCGCGGGCATAGAAGTAGGAAGCCAGGCCGAACTCGGTGTCGTTGGACATCGCGATCACTTCAGCTTCATCTTTGAAACGGAACAGCGGCGCCAGTGGGCCGAAGGTTTCTTCCTTCGCGACGGCGGCGTTTTTCGGCACGTCGACCAGGATAGTCGGCTCGAAGAAGTTGCCTTCCATCACCTTGCCACCGGCCAACAGCTTGGCGCCTTTGCTCAGGGCATCGGCGATGTGTTCCTGGACCTTGGCCACAGCCTTTTCGTCGATCAGCGGGCCCGTGGTGGTGCCTTCTTCCAGACCGTTGCCGATCTTCAACTTGGCCACCGCCACTTTGAGTTTTTCCGCGAACGCGTCGTACACTGAATCCTGGATGTACAGGCGGTTGGCACAGACGCAGGTCTGGCCGTTATTGCGGTACTTGGAGATGATCGCGCCTTCGACGGCCTTATCCAGGTCGGCGTCGTCGAACACGATGAACGGCGCGTTGCCGCCCAGTTCCAGGGAGACTTTCTTGATGTCCTTGGCGCATTCGGCCATGAGCTGGCGACCGATTTCGGTCGAGCCCGTGAAGGACAATTTGCGCACGATCGGGTTGCTGGTCAGCTCGCCACCGATGTCGCCGGCGCTGCCGGTCACCACACTCAGCACGCCTTTCGGGATGCCAGCACGGTGTGCCAGCTCAACCAGGGCCAAGGCTGAGAACGGGGTTTGAGAAGCAGGCTTGATCACCATGGTGCACCCGGCGGCCAGCGCCGGGCCGGCTTTACGGGTGATCATCGCGGCCGGGAAGTTCCACGGGGTGATCGCAGCGGTCACACCGATCGGCTGCTTGATCACGATCAGGCGCTTGTCCGGCTGGTGGCCAGGAATCACGTCACCGTAGATGCGCTTGGCTTCTTCGGCGAACCACTCGATGAAGGACGCGGCATAGACGATCTCGCCCTTGGCTTCGGCCAGCGGCTTGCCTTGCTCGAGAGTCATCAGGCGACCGAGGTCTTCCTGGTTTTCGATCAGCAGCTCAAACCAACGGCGCAGCTTATTGGCTCGCTCCTTGGCGGTCAGTGCCCGCCAGGCCGGCAGCGCCTTATCGGCAGCTTCGATGGCACGGCGGGTTTCAGCGGCCCCCATCTTCGGCACGGTGCCGAGAATCTCACCGGTGGCAGGGTTGTTGACCTTGATGGTCTGACCATTGTCCGCATCGACCCAAACGCCATCGATAAAGGCTTGTTGGCGGAACAACTGGGAATCTTTGAGCTGCATGTCGGCTTTCCTTAACAGCACCGCGCGCACGCGGAGCGAATTAGAGTTGTTGAAAGGCGCCTTGTGGGCTGCCGTCAGGGAAATCAGCCTCTGCGCGCGGATGAAGTGAAAGAGCGCACGGGAGACAGAGCGTTTGAAATCTCAAACGAATCCTAGGATCAATGGGGGTACAGGGCAATAGTCTGTTCGAAAAAAAGAACGAAAACGGCGCATTTATCCGATTTTTCTGATCAGCGTATTTCTGCCAGGTTTCACTGCAATGATCGGCGCCTCCCGACTTAGGGCCTTATGCGACAGATTCCTACGCTTGAAGGCCCAAAGACCAGCATGGACGCCCAAGGTCGACATGGGTATGATGTCGCCCGCACAAGCATCCGTAGCTCAGCTGGATAGAGTACTGCCCTCCGAAGGCAGGGGTCGTGGGTTCGAATCCCGCCGGGTGCACCAGATATGACGAAAAAGCCCCGGGTCGAAAGGCCTGGGGCTTTTTTGTGGGCGACATTCAATGTTTCTGCAATGCCTCCAACCGCGCCGGCAAGTCTTCCTCAGGAAAGCGCTCGTGCAACGCCAACAGCTTCTCATCCGCCGCTCTGGTTTCCCCAGCCTCACGAAGCCTCACAATCTCCTGCAACCCCTCCTCCAACCCCGGCACCGCCACCGGCGCGCGTTTGCTGAGTTTGGCGGGCGACTCATCCGCCATCGAGCCCATGACTTGCGCGCTCTCGACGTTGGGGGCGATGGCCAATCGGGCCACGGGCGCAGGGGCGGACATCGGGGTCGGGGCAGGACGCGCGGCTTCCTCATGAAGGGCGGAGAAGGTCGCCGTGGAGATGTCGGGGTGCGGCACGGGCTCGCGTAGGACCACGCCGATCATCAGCGCTAAGCCTGCGACGGTGGCAAACGCCATCTGCCAGCGTGGCCGTTGGCAGGCTTGCAGCCAGCGTTGCCACAGGCTCGGCTGCGGCGCCGGGGCTTCGCGGCGGGCGGTGGCGAGGATGAAGGCGTCGAGGGACGCGGGCGGCTCGCCGGTGCTGTGTTGACGCATGTGCTGGAGCAGCACGTCGTCGGGGTCCGGGGTGTGTCGGGAGTCGGTCATGCGGGTATCTCCTCGGCCAGCAGGCGACGCAGTTTCTGCTGGGCGTAACGCAGGCGGCTTTTGACGGTTTCCAGCGGGGCGCCGGTGAGGGCGGCGATTTGCGGCACTTCGAGGTCACCGTGCAGGCGCAGCAGGAAAACTTCGCGCTGGTCTTCGGGCAGGTCTTGCAGCGCGGCGTCGAGGCGGGCCTGGTCGCGGCTCAGGCTCAGTTGCTGCTCGGGGCCGGCGCTATCGTCGGCCTGGGCGTGCAGTTGCTCGTCGTAGCTGTCGTGCAGGGGGTTGTGAATGCCGTGCTTGCGCCAGTGGTCGATCAGGCGGTTGCGGGCGATCTGGAACAGCCATGTGCGAAAGCTCGCCCGGCCTTGTGGCTGGGTGGCGCTGCGGATCAGGCTGAGCCAGGTTTCCTGGTAGATTTCCTCGGCCAGTTCGGCCTTGTTGCTCAGGGACACGAGGAATCGGTACAGGCCCTGGCGATGGCGCGCGTACAAGGCTTCGAACGCGGCGCTGTCGCCGGTTCGGTAGCGGGCCAGCAGCGCTTCGTCGCTGGGTGGATCGTCTGGAACGGCCATGTAATGGGCGAACTCCTTTTGTAAATGTGGGAGGGGGCAAGCCCCCTCCCACATTTCGACCAGTGTTGCATTCAAGATCAGGGTTTCAGGCTTTGGGCCAATTCCACCAGTTGCACGAACTCATTACGCAGGCCGGACGGGTCATTGCCTCGGGCCGAACGGGCCAGTGCGGCAGTGTCCTGCAGGCTCATGCTGCCAGTGTAGCGGCCATCGCCCTTGAGCTGTTGTGCAAAGGCTGCCACTGCCGCCGCGAAGCGCAGGTCGTCGCTCGCTTGGGTGGATTTATTGCGGATGGGGCGCTCGATCAACTGACTGTCACCCCCCGCCGCCGACTTGTAGCGCACGCGCAGCATCGCCAGCTCACCCGATTTATCCTCAGCTGCAGGCGCAGCAGCGTAGCGCAAAGGCTCCGACCAGCCCTTCTCGCCCTTGGGCACAATTTCATACAACGCAGTGACCGTATGCCCTGCGCCAATTTCACCGGCGTCGACTTTGTCGTTATTGAAATCCTCGCGTTTCAAGGCGCGGTTTTCATAGCCCAGCAGGCGATATTCACTGACCTGCGCCGGGTTGAATTCCACCTGCAACTTCACATCGCGCGCCACCACCGCCAGGGTCGAGCTGAGTTGGTCCACCAGCACTTTGTGCGCTTCGCGAAGGTTGTCGATGTAGGCGTAATTGCCGTCGCCGGCGTCGGCCAGTTGTTCCATCAGGTGTTCGTTGTAGTTATCCACACCGAAACCCAGGGTGGTGAGGGACACACCGCTTTTGCGCTGCTCTACCGCCATCTGTTTGAGGCTGTCGAAATCACTGATGCCCACGTTGAAATCACCGTCGGTCGCCAGCAGGATGCGGTTGATGCCGTTGTCGATAAAGCCTTCGCGGGCCATCTGGTAGGCCAGTTCGATGCCGGAAGCGCCCGCCGTGGAGCCGCCTGCGGTGAGTTGGTCAATGGCGTTGCGGATCTTCACCTTGTCTCGACCGGAAGTCGGTTTGAGCACTATCCGGGACTCACCGGCATAGACCACCAGCGAAACACGGTCCTGCTCGCGCAACTGATCCACCAGCAATTTCAGCGTGCTTTTCACCAGCGGCAAGCCTTCGCGACGGTCCATGGAGCCGGACACGTCGACCAGGAACACTAGGTTGGCCGGCGCCAACTCCGCCACGGGGCGGTCGGACGCCTTGATGCCGATGCGCAGCAGTTGGGTGCGCGGGTTCCACGGTGTGGCGGCCACTTCGGTGGTCACGCCAAAGGGCGAGCCGTCGGTGGGCAACGCGTAGTGGTAGGGGAAATAGTTGACCATTTCCTCGAGTCGCACAGCGCCTTCGGGCGGCAGGCTGCCTTGGTTGAGGAAGCGTCTGACGTTGGCGTAGCTACCCGTGTCGACATCAACACTGAAGGTTGAAACCGGCGTTTCGGCCACGCGATGCACCGGGTTGTCCGGCAGGTTGGCGTATTGCTCGCGGGGTTCGCTGCGGTAGTCCATCGCGGCGGACTCCTGCATACGCATCGGTGCAGGCATTGCCATGCGTTTCACCAAAGCGCCCTGGGGTGACGCGGTTTGCAGCTCGGCGACGGGCTCGGCCGGCTTGGCCAGCTCAGGGGACGAAGACAGCCCACAACCGGCCAGCGCCACCACCATGGTGACGGCAAAGCCTTGGGCGGCAGGACGCAGGAAGAGCGGAGGACGGGACATGGGCTGAACCTCGTGAATGAATGATCCGTTCACAAGGTCAGACGCAAGGTGCGGGATGTTCGGGTTAACCCTGATTCAAATAACACCACAGTTGGACCGTGGTGCTCTCAGAATCCGGATATCAGTCCGTGCCGTACTTCGGGTTACGCGGGCCGTACAGGATCCCCGCACGCTGCCCCGGCGACAGCAGGCGCGCACTGGTGATACCGGCGATCGGATGCGCCGCATCGGTGGAGCTGTTGATCACTTGCTTGACCGCCGCGGTGATCAGCATGCCGACGAGGCCACCGCCGTTGTTGTTGCCTTCCTCGCTGGACGCATGCGCCGAGCCGGTCCACAGGGTGGTGCCGGTGCGCAGGTCGACCAGTTTGGCCGAGGCCGTCACGGAGGTGTCGCTGGAGATCAGCATGTACTTGGTGCCGTAATTGGTAACGGTGATGTACAACGCCGAATCCGCGCCAAAGATGTCATGCAGCTTGGCCGGTGGCACCGCCTGGATATCGTTGGCGGTGGTCAGGCCGTTCTGGCGGAAGGTTTCGTCCACCAGGGCAATCGGCAACACGTAGTAGCCGGCTTCCGCCAACGGGTAGGTCACTTGCGAGACCATGCTGTAGGAGGCCTGCACTTCCGGCGACTCATTGATCGGCGGCAGTACCAGGATCGACTTCGGTCGCGCCTGTTTGTATGCCGTGTAGTCAATGGTCTTGGGGGCTGCGCAACCGCCGAGCAGGGCCAGGGCCAGCAAGGCGCCAGTGAGTTTCAACAGGCTCATTTAGTGGCGACTCCGGTCTTGGCGTTTTTCAGCAGAAAATCCATGTAGGCGGCGGACTCAGGGAACAGTGCCTTCTCGGTGCGGAACTCCTGCACCATCTGGTCATCCTTGCCCATGCTCAGGTAGAGCATGCCCAGGTGCGCGTGGTAGCCCGGCGGGGCCTTGCGGCCACTGGCGTTGATCTTCTGCAGATCCCGCTCCAGCGCCTCGACCTGCGCTTCCTTGGGCTCGCCCTTGAAGTACTCGTAAACCTGCGGCTGGTAGCTTTCCCATTGATACAGGGGTTGGGGCGCCGTCTGGCACCCGGCGACCGTTGCGACTGCTGTCAGCATCAGCGCCAACTTAACTGCCTTGCTCATCCGTGTACTGCTCCTTGAGGTGTTGCTGATCAGTTGCGCGGGTTCCAGGCGCCGGCGTTGATGCCGTCGACGAGGCGGTTGATGGCTTCGCGCATGGCCAGGTCCAGGACCTTGCCATTGAGGGTGGAGTCATAGCTGGCGGTGCCGCCGAAGCCGACCACTTCACGGTTGGACAGCGCGTACTCACCGGCGCCCTGGGTGGAATACACCACTTCGGAGGTGCTGATGTTGACGATATTCAGTGCGACTTTGGCATAGGCGACTTGGGTCTTGCCACGGCCAAGGATGCCGAACAGCTGGCGGTCACCGGTCTCTTTGCGGCCGAACTCGGTCACATCGCCGGTCACCACATAGTCAGCGCCTTTGAGCTTCTGCACGGTGCCTTTGATCGCGGCTTCCTGGGAGATTTCGCCCATGTTGTCGCGGTCCAGCACGCTGAAGCGGTTGGTCTGCTGCAAGTGGGTGATCAAGATGGTCTTGGCCTGGCCACCGAGGCGGTCAACACCGTCGGAGAAGATGCCGCGCATATAGCTGGAGCGGTTATCGAACTTGCCCACGGCGATTGGCACGCGCACGCCGGAATAGGCGACGTGGGCACTGGCGACTTGTTCCACCGGCATGGCGCGGTTGCTCTCCGTGGCGCAACCGGCCACGGTCAGCAGCGCTGCGGCGGTGAGGCCGGACAGCAGGATTTTGGACAGTGTGTTCACAGGGTGCTCCTGGGTGATAAATCGGCAGTTGGAGTGAGTAGGGTTAACGAGAAGGAATGGCGCGCAGGTCATCGACAATGTCGCGACTCAAAACGCCGGTATAAAAACGCTCGACGCTGGAGTTACCGGAGTTGGTGATGATCCCGCCCATGGTTTTCCATTTTTGCGCTTCACCCATCACGCCGGAAGGCACAAGGTTGTTTCGCGTCTTGGCAAAATGCAGGACCTCGCCAGCCCCCTTTTTGACCTTGACCCGATAGCTGAAATCGACAGCGGCCAGAATGGTGTTGTCATCCACGATCAACGTCGAGAGGCCGCCTTTGGAGTCGGGGATATGGCGCGTATAGACGATGCTGACATCCAGCAGGTAATCGGCCTTTTCCTTGCTGGTCGCATAACGCTTGGCGCTGAGCAGGCGGTCGACCAGATCGACGCCCAGTTGCTGGCGAACCTTGTCATCCGGCAAGAAACGCTCGTTCTTGCCCACCACCTCAACATCAAACGTGTCGAGCCAGTAAGTGGCGTTCTTGGGAATCGTGACCGGCGCCGGCGAGATGTAGTACTCCGGCTTGGAGGCGCAGCCCGCCAGTAGGCAGACGCAGAGGAAGACGGCAAACGCGCGCATGTCTGAATTCATCCCTGAAAAGTATCGTGCTTTAAACAATCGCGGCATTTTACGGGGTTGAGAGCGCTTCTCAAGATGTTTCGTCGGATGCCGTGCGGTGGCGCACATTCCCTCAAGTTATGCGAACACGGGTCGAAACAGTAACTTCGCTTGCTCACTTATAGGGATATTGCGTGCTTAACACTCTGCTCCGGGCTACAGCCCTGGCCGCCGCGCTGTCAATGACCGGCTGCGTTTCCTACACCGTCACCGGCCCCATTGCCGCCCCGCTCCACCCGGTCGCTGTCAGCAGCCCGCGCAGCGCGCAAATCGCCGATGTGACGGTGAGCGCCGCCGACGTCAATGAAGCCAACAAGGCCGCCATCAGCAGCTCCCTGACTGCACAGATCACCCAATACGTGCGCACCGGGGGTTACTTCAAGCAGGTCACCGAGTATCCGGTACGCCTGGGCGAGCAGGACGTGACGCTCAAATTCAACATGACCGCCCTCAAAGGCCATCGCGCTCCGCACCCGGCGTACGTGCCCGGCGCGCTGCTGACGCTGACCCTCTGGATCTGGGTCAACGGCCCGATCTACGTAGACAGCTTCGAGGTGGCCGGCGACCTGGTGATCGTCGACCGCAACGGCAAGGAGCTGGCCAAGGCCAAAGATTCGATCAAATTCGAACACAACGTCGGGCTTTACAGCGGCCAATATTGGGCTCCGTCGATGGGCGGCCAACAGCTGACCAAACTGGTCGGGCAACTGCTCGACACCGCCACCGCCAACCTGGCCAAACCGTAATTTCAAGGAGTGATGCATGAAAGGATTGATCAAACACAGCCTGGTACTCGCCGCTGTCCTGCTGACCGGCTGCGTGTCTTACTCGCAGCACGAATTGCCCGCCGTACAGACCTGGCCACCGACCGCCAACGCCCCGGCGCAAAAGCCTACGGCGTACGTGCGCACCACGGCGCAGAACCACGTCAACGGCGGCCCGGGCAACGCGGCAGTCGGCGCGCCGGTGGTGCTGTGGGAAAAAGCCGTGGCCGATTCTTATCGCGACTCCCAGCGTTTTTCGCGGGTGAGCACCGATAAGGTCGACTCGGACATCTACGTCGACGCGACGCTGCACAACAATGAAGAGTACAGCCCGGTCTCGGCGTTCCTCACCGGCTTCACGTTCTTCGTCATCCCGACCACGGCAAAGAACATCTTTACCCTGGAGACGGTGTTCAAGGACAAGGATGGCAAGGAACTGGGCCGCGTCAAAAAGAGCGAATCGGTGCGCACGTGGGTGCACCTGGTGCTGATCGTGGGCATCCCGTTCCAGAGCGATACGCGGGAAGTGGTCGAGGCGCTGACGCGCAGTACGCTGGATGAGGCGGTGCAGCGCAAGTTGCTGTAACCCCGCCCCCTGTAGGAGCGAGCTTGCTCGCGAAAAACCAGAGAACACCGCAGGCATTCAGCATGCCCGCGGTATCGTTGCCGGCCTCAGCTCACTTGATCAGGTCAGGTCGAGTGGTCTTGAGCATCGCTGCGCTCACCGCACCCTGAACCGAACAGGTGATCATGCCTTTGCTGGTCTTGGCCAGGTCACTCGGTGCGGGCTCGACCATCAAGATGCGTTCGGCCGTATCGGTGACCAGCTTACCTGCGTTGTCATCGCCGCCCTCCGGTACCCAGGCTGATTGCTTGTGCGACCAGATCTGCGCACGCGCGAAGATACCGTTGGCTTTCTCCAACGCCGTACCCGGTACTTTACTCAGCTGTGCGTAAAGCGCGTCGGGCGCCTGCTCGGTGTAGAAACCCCAGTTGATGATGCGCGAGCCCATCAGGTCTTGGTCTTCGGCGAAAAAGCCGGTCAAGGTCATACCGTCAAACGTCAGTGGCGTGTTGAACATCCAGCGCTGGCCCATATCGGATTTTGTGCCGCCGCTGAGCGTGATCCTGCCGTTCTCCACCTTATGGGTGACACGGTCCTTGAGCCCTGGCTGGCTTACCACCGCCAGGGAGTTCTGGTCGCAGGCAAGAAAATTTTGCAGGGCTGGCGCCGCGGCGAAGCTGCTGGTGCAGGTCACCAGCGCAGCGAGCGAGATAAACAGACGATGCAGTTTCATTGAAAGCTTCCTTGGGTCCAAATAATGGGTGGGTGGGAGCGAATTGGCTTCTGCAGTAATGGGATAAAACGGTTAACACGCATACAGGGCTTTGAGCATCGCGCCATTGGCATCAACTCATGGCGTTTGTGGCTGTTCTGAATGTGAACAGGCGCAGATTTGCTCCCACCCTTTCTCAATCATCCCTGCGTACTTACCGCACGATGCCCACCTTTCGCCGTCGAAGGCCGATTCGGATTTTTGATGCGTCTGGGCATCGCCAGTGTGTCGGCAGTGGATGGCATAGCATGAGGCATTGTGCCACTACTTTGATGCCTTGCGCGGTTTTGGGTGAGGGGCTTATAGTCCGGCCGTCGCCCAACAGGGCGATCGGATTTGGCGATCCGTTGACCGTATGCGAAAGCTTTCTGCTTGCTTGCAGGTGCTTTCGTACCCGCATCGCTGCTTTATGGCAGCTGTGCGCGGGAGACCTTCGGGTCTGCCGGAACTCGGTCCCGGTTCGCCAACCTGCGTACAGCTGTCACCCATTCGTTTGGCGACGATAGGTGACAGCCTCACTCTACTGACCGAGGTTTTACCTATGAACCGCTACATGCCCCTAACCGGCCACGACTGCACCGTCCCCGCCCTGCTCATCGACACCCAAGCCCCCCTCGACGTCCTCCACGACGCCGCCGTGCACCGCATCCAAGCCGTCACCCAACTCCTGGAAAACCTGGCCTTCCGCGATCAACTCAGCAGCGATGCCGTGGTGCTGCAGGACTTCGCCCATCTGCTGGCGATTCCGCTGCGCGACGGCTGTGATTTGTTGGATGCGATCAGTCGCAGGCTGAACGCCAGCCCGTTCTGACTCAGACCGGGCGGCCGTTCAGGCCGCCCTGCTCAGGTATTGATGACAATCGTCTTGGCCAACATATCGCCCAAGCGACGACGCAGGCCGAACAGTACAAAAAGACCGTCCAGCACACTGAACAGCAGCTTCGGGGAAATAGTGGTCAGACCACCATTAATGTAACCGTGCTCTGCCCGGCAGGCTGTTGTGCCTATGCCGGCGCGCTGTAAGAAACATCTCCCGAGTCGCGCCAAACTCCATTCGCAAAGCTCACTGGTCGCTGTGGGTAACAAACCAACAGCCCTTCGACGAACTGACAAAAGGACAAGTCAAGTCGCGTTATCCAACGCATATTGTCGATTTCCAACAATCGCCAGTTGTCTCCGCTGTCGAAACCGAAAGCAGTCCCGACGCTATCCCAGCCGAACAGCCACACCTCGCCCTTCGCGCACGCTTCATAGGGCCCGTCTTTATAAATTCCATCATCACCGAAGTAGTCAGCCTTAGCAGAAAGCAGCATCGGTTGAATCGTCAAAAGCGGTAGCGCGCAGTCGTCCTCCTTGATTTCACCGTGCCCCCGCTCCTGCATAAAAGCAAAGTACTCATCGGGCGCCGCCGGCCACTGCTGCCGCATCACACTTATTTCACCTGAAGAAACAGGCGTCAGCCGCTCTAATAGCGCACATCCCAGCGCATTAAATACTTCTAATTTTTCGTACATGTTCACGATAACCTCGGGGTTACTGCGGAAACGCTTTCAGCTACCCGCTTGAGTGCTCCTTATTGCTCCGCACGCCAATCGACGTAACCTTTCACCTCAATCAATTGATTAAGGATGAAGCTTGAGAAGTTATCGGCCAGCACCCTCACCTAAGAAATAGGGGTCAGACCACCATTAATTTAACCGTGGTCTGACCCCTATTTTTTCATGTCTGAATTCGTCCCTGAAAAGTATCGTGCTTTAAACAATCGCGGCATTTTACGAAGTTGAAAGGCGTTCTCAGGCTGTTTTGACGCCCCGGCGGCGCCGTTTTACTGGCGCTTGCGTGCAAGCCTCTGGCGAAATCTCCTAAGGCTTTGTCAGGAAAACAAAAACGACAGTGGCCATTAGCCTTTACGTAATAAATAAAAAGCGAGGTCCCAGGTTTGGGCAGCCGATACTGAATCGTTCATAACGTGCTTATCCCCGGCCATTGTCATAAATATCCGCCAGGCCGCGCACGCTCGTCAGGTTGCCGGTCTGGATCACGATGGTCTTGGCGAACATGTCGCCCAAGCGCGTCCTGGATTCCATAAAGATCCACACCCAATCGATGACCACCAGCGCGCCGGAATTACGCGTGAACGACTGGGAAACGCTGCAGCCTTTACGGGTCTTGCGGTCGACGGTGGCAATGCTCAGCAGGCGCTTGCCCAGGCTCTGGTCGTTGGGGAGCGCATCAGCCAGCAGGAAGTAGGCGAAGGCCGCAAAAAACGCGGAAAGAAAACCCGCCTTGGGCGTCACCGCAGGAACGTAGGCAGACAGCGCCCCGGCGGCGAATTTGAGGATGAAAAAAATCAGCACGGCGATGACGCAGTCGATGAGGCGCGCGGCCAGGCGGCGACCGATGCTGGCCAAAATGGTCGGGCGTTTAGCAGTGTTGCTTGCGTCCATGCGGTGTTGCTCCAGCTTTAAGAAGGAAAATTGGTATCGACAAAGTTTCTGGCAAAGTCTTCGGCGTTAATTGACACACCGGCCTGCGTGAATTTTGCCGAATTTGTGCGCCACACGGCTCGGATTTTTTCCTCCAAGGAGGTCGGAAACTCCATCTGAGAGGCGACGACATCAGACCAACAGCCCTGCGTCCCATACAGCTCGTGCAACTTGGGTTCGAGTGCCGTCAAATCGGCGCGTTGCTGGTCGGACAGCGCACCAATGGCCGACAGGACGTAGCATTCAAGAAGACGGAGAAAGGGCTTTCCTGCATATCGATTCATCATCAAAAACGCTCAACGAACATTGAACAATCAAAAGGACCAATCCGACTGCCTATCCAAGCCCAGCCAGCTTCAAGGCGTTTGCGGCTGCTTTGAATCAGCGCAAATTTGCTCCCACCCTTTTTCAATCACACCCGTGTACTTGCCACACGATGCCCCTTTTAACTGAGCCTCCATGAAATCGCGTTCCGGCTCGACCCACAGCAGGCCAACCAGATAGGCCGCAACCGCCGCAAGCATCAGCAGCGCCACTGTCCGAGTCAACATAAACCGGAGCGTGGCTGCGGCAGTGCGAGACCGTTCACACACAAACGCAAACAACAGGCCAATGCCGCACCACACAAAAGCGCCTGCCGCTACGCCCAGCACTGACGAGCTGCGATCGAGGTAAAGCCAGGCCAATATGAATACGCTGGCGCTGCAGCACATCACCAGCAGGCACAGCCACTGCACAATCCGACACGCCCCACTCGAAAGGCTCATGGGAACGTCGTCCCGATACGCGCGCGCTCATTTGAGAACCAGATGCCCGTCACCTTGCCCACCACGTCCTCAACCGCGACCTGGCCCATGAAGCGGCTGTCGTTGCTGCTCCAGCGGTTGTCGCCCAGCAAAAATAGGTGCCCTGGCTCGACCATGACCGGTGCCATTGCAAGGGATTCAGGCCCTTTTACGCGGTCGGCTGGCGCGTGAAACAACCCGAGGTTTTCGCCGTTGTGGATCAGTTCACCGTTCACCAGGGCTAACGTGTCTCCAGCAACACCCGCCACTCGCTTGACCGCTTCAGTGCCATTCCAGCGGTACACCACGATATCCCCCACCTTGGGCGGACCGGCCCGCAGGTCCGTCAGGATGTAGTCGCCAATGGAAAGCGTCGGCACCATCGACCCGGAAGGGATGTAGTAATTCTTGAACCCCAGCACGGGTACCCGCAATACATCGAGCATCAGTACCGCAATCACCATCACCCCGACGTAAAGAACGTGGAAACGCTTGCGTGGCACATTGGACGGTCCGTTGTAGCGACGCGCCAGCACGGCGGACAGGATGGCTGAGCCCAGCTTGACGATGATCAAGAAGGCGAATAGCCCATAAAGCCCAATGGGGGTAGCAACCAGACCCAGCGCCCCCAGTAATGCGAAGCCGCCGTACAGCAATACGGCGACACAGATATCCCACTTGATACGGTCGACATACACCAGGCCCCACCCTGCCACCAGGCAGGACATGAGGAACGCCAGGAGCGAGAATTTTGCGGATTTCATTGATCATCCTTGAAGAGGTAAAAAGCATCTATGAAACAAGAAAATTCGAAGTTCAACGAACATTAGACAACCACAAAACAAATCCTAGAATAAAGCCAGCTCCAGCCATCTTGAGATAAAGCGGCACATTCTCCTTTATAAGCACGGCAACGTCCTCGCCACCACTCAACCAATACCCGGCAACCTGAAAGAACACACACATGAACAATAGACCTAACGCACAAGCGCAAGGAAGATAGACTGCGAGCCACCAAGGTTCATTTTTTCTCATTTCCGTCTCTATTCTTTCAGAATAAGGAACAGATTTATTGAAATAAATCAATCCATCTCCCTTACAGACTCCGTTTTTCTCCACAATCATTAATCAACTGTAAGCCATTATTCTTTTTTCTAAGAAATCGATAAAATTTTTCGCATATAAACTAGAAGCTTGATTATAAAGATTAAGCCTATAAACAGGATACTCCCCATCATTAAGACCATCGCCCGTTGCAAAATAAAATGACTCCTCTGCACCCGGCGATTCACAGATAAATAGCCTCTCCTTCCCACACAACCCATTTCGACCGTTAACTATTGACATATAAACGATATCACCACCATTGACACTGTCAAAATCCATTTCGTAAATACTATAAATCTCCTCCCCAGCTATTTCCCCGCCAGAATAACACTTCAGCCACCATTTATAGCTATCCGAAAATTTTAAGCCAAGACGAGTTTCAGCTTTATAAATCCACTCATCAGCAATCCCGTCACCATAATCAGCAAACTCAACGAAATCCGACTCTTTAATAAGATCAATTATTCTCGAATAATTCACGTCTAATGACTCCCCGCTCCGAGCCCGTAACTTCCGACTAAAAAAGGGGACGGATTTATTGAGGCCTGGCGCTGGCCGGCAAGCTATTAAATAAATCTGTCCCCTTTTCTCCTATTTCCCTTTTACACCTGTTCAACCCTTCAATGCTGGCAAAGACAGCACTTCATCGTACTGTGGCCAATCTTCCCTTGCGCGCTTGAGCACACCTTGCATCAACTCGTCCAGCTCAGGCACTGGCTGCTCGGGCGGTAATTGATCAAAGGGCACGGCCAGCAGCGGATGATCAATCTTCTGCGGATTGGCTAAACCTTCCCACTGGCGCAGGCGCAGGATATAGAGAATTTCCACCGGCACGCGCTCCAAGTGCCAGTCCTGATTGAAGTCGTAAGAATTCTTCTGGCTCTCTTTGCCGGTTTGCCAAGTGTGGCGGTCACACGCGGCCAACAGACAGGGCATCAGGTCGTCGGGGCTGGGAGTGCGCCACTTGGCCAACAAGGCTTCGTAGATGGGTTCGTCGTAAGCATAAGCAGGCCATTGATGCGAGACATCGCCCACCCAATCGGCAAACACACGCAGCATAAAGGCTTGGGCGCGGCGGTGTTGCTCTTCGTACTCAATCACTAATTGATGCCCACGGTTGAGAGCCGCATGGGTGAGATAGCCCTGATGGATGACGGCATCCTTCCATCCTAGGATCGCCATGGCGGCCATCATATTGGTGGCGGTTTGGATGCTGTAGTTTTGGCGGCGTCGATCATTGCCTGCCGCTTTGGCAATAATGTCGAACTGACCCGCCCAGAAGAACAACTGCCAAATTCCTACTTGGTAATAGCGCAGCCAATGGGCCAATTCCAGAAGCCATTGCGGGTTATCTGGTGCGGTTGCCAATACCTTGTGGGCTCGTGTGACGGCCATCCATTCGGAGCTACTACGCGTAACGTTGTCACTATTCGGTACAGGCATTGATGGCTTCGCAAATGCATCGCCGCGCTCAACATATTCACGGATGCCATTCAACTCGTATTCATCTGAGACGTGTGGCCCCTTGGCTATGCGCCCCAGCACACTTTTGAAGGAGGGCCATTTCGGGTTTACGCCCGAGCGCTCGCACTGAATTACTTCTTGTTCCATGGTTCCACCTTAAATTCTGCTACACCTGTTTTACTGGGGGCGGGAACACCGACTTTGACTGTTACAACTTGGAAAAATAGGGGTCAGACCACCAATATACATTAGGGCACTAATCGTGGTCTGCCTCCTATATTCCCCTATTTCACAGGAGGACAATATCGGACTGACCCTATTGCCTACCTCCCTTCTAAAAGTGCTGAAACAACCCTTATACAGAACAGTTTCATTTCAAACTCATCTATAAGATGCTCTCCGCCACCAGGCCGATAAAGCGAAAGCTTTTCCTGCAGCTCATCAAACAGATTTTCAAATTTACCAAAGCCTTCATTTTCTTCAATTTCATCCAGAAGGGTTTCCGCGTCTTTTGCCCATTGAACCGAAATATTAGAATCGCTCACAAATCTATAAAGATGCTCAATCAAATTATTTATCGTCATTTTTTCTTTACCGGATTAACAACTGTAATAATACGATCCCCATCCACAGCAATTTGAGCTTTAGGATATTTAGAGTTCATGAGCGTAACTGAGGTACCACGATCATCTATTTTTATTTTTCTAATTTTATCTGCGGTATCAATGAAATCCTCCACTTCCAGAATGGTCATCGGTTCTCTGCCTTTAGGCGGATTTACCATACGATCCGCAGCATGATAGTTGATTTGCTTACCACCGGGTGTCTTAGCGGTACCAAGCTGGAAATAGGGGTCAGACCACTATTCTTCTATTCTTTTAGCTCACACTCCTTGGGCGTCCTGACACCCCCTGCGAAACTCGTTTACCTAATGCCTGCTCAATCTCGACCGCAACCTTCTGATCGCCCAAAACGTAATTACCGTTTGTAGAAAATCGAATTTGCTCTATCAACTCAGGTGAAAGCCGATCCTTGAATAAAGACCGGTAGGATTCGGCTCGTTGCACGGTGCTGCTACCTAACTCTCTATAGACCGCATGTGGGCTTAAAAAGCTTGATGGCTCGCCCTGTGCATTTGCCCTGTAGCTGGTCCAGCGATAGTCGCCCGGATGAGCAACCATGCCCGCTCTAACCGGATTCATTTCGATATATCGATAGCAAGCTAAAACATAGTTGTCTTTTTGAACCAGACAGGAGCGGAAACGTCCTTCCCACAACGTGCCCGTTCGTTGATAGGTTCGATTGATGTATTGAACGTAGCGCTGCCCCAGCCCTTTCATAAGTAGACCAGCACCTGCGAAGCAGGTGGGAGTCAACAACAAGTGAACGTGATTTGTCATCAAGCACATTGCGTGAATTTCACAGCCATACAATTCAGCAAGCAGGTCTAATTTATCAACGTAAAAAATATAGTCTTCGTCTGAATAAAAACACGCAGACCGGTTATTTCCCCGCTGAATAATGTGCAACGGGATATCCGGCAGTATAACTCTAGGACGGCGAGCCATATAAACCCCCAAATGAATAAGAGCTTACAGCTTAGCCGCCCATCACCAGGCCAACAAAATCGAATAATTACAAAAAACAAATCATATTTTAAAAGAACAATTCCGCTGAACTCTAAAAAGCGCAAAACCGTGGTCTGACCCCTATTTTTACTTTCCCCAAATATTGAGGCCCGATGTGATGCACCTGGAATCCATTGTTTAATCCCTGAAGTTCTTGATAAGTAGGACTAATCACGTCAGGTACACTCTGGCCTGTTGCTTTTGCACAAAAATAGGGCTCAGTCCACCATTAATGTAAACGTGGTCTGACCCCGATTTTTTGCTGCTGAGCAGAGCACAACTATCTTTTTACCCTTTTCAGTGTATGTACGTCACTTAAACTTCCTTACCAAAGCCCAATACAAATCCTAATAAATAAATAACAAAACACACGAACGCCAGTGCAGCCCGCCCTACTGGATTTGCATCTTTACCTAAACCACCTGGACCAATAGAGACCCAGCCACCTCTCAGGTAGGCAAATACAGCTTGCCCAAACCATAACTGAAGCATCAGTGCGCTAAAAAATGGCCTTGCATCGCCCCAAAATCGAAAAAAGCAATTGAGTAATGCGGCAATCAGCAGCAATACTCCCAATAAATACCTGTATTTGTAGAAAGTCGACTTCATGCTAATTCCCCTTGAAAACATCAATAGCTTTTTCCGCCAATTCGTCCCAGACTTTAGCAACACCCAGTGCATTGGACACTCTCGCTGCTTCACTTGCAGGGATACCTCTGCTAACAGCGAAACGCTCGAAACCAGCGCTTAAGCCATAACTGGTTAATGCTTCAGGGGTTTTGTCGGTCATATAGCTAGACACAAGGGATGCTATTGTTGATCCGTTCGACAGCACAGCTGCTGCCCCCCCTGTAGTAAATACGGCTACGCCACCCATAGCGGTTCCAACATCAGAAACCATCTTGGCATTGCCTGCTTTAATCCATTTCAATGTATTGGGATCGCTGAGATCAATATTAGCGCCCGATGCAATACATTCAGCGCTGCCGCAGGACATATATCTGGGCGTATAAACCACCCCCTCAATTATCACAGGGACCCTGTACCCACCCTTGTCATCTAATGCATACCCCGTCAAGCGATCGCGTTTACCCGTCCCGCCCTGCGGGTATGCGGATGCATCAGCCGTCAGGATACGTGAGAAACCGCTTTCCGCCTCCATCGTCCACGCATAAGCGCCTGTATTTTCCTTGATGTAGGCGATGATTTTGTGGTCACCAGCTTCGGGTAACTGAACAAACGTTTTGCCGTCGCCCAAGGGCATCCAATTTCCGCCAGAATCATAGATGCCGTCTTTTGTAGCCACTATGTCGATACCAGGTGTTATGTCTGTCCCTTTGACGAAAGACAGCCGCAACTGCGCTTCAATCTGCTCTGCGGTGTATTTACCATTACTTTTCATAGCCAGCGTTTTTGCGAGCTCTTTCTCTTCCGGGTGCAGTTGCCTGTTGAACTTATCCACCGCCAACGCCGCGCCCCCAGCAACCAAACTACCTTTCACACCATCACGTGCTCCCACGGCGGTGCCGACACCTGCGGCGATCAACGAGGCAATCGCTTTTTGATCAGCTGACGACATATCGCTATTGGCCAGCGCTTTAGCAATAGAGGGCATTAACACCGCAGAGGCGCCAGCGCCCAGCGCGCCACTTTCTACACTACCGCTGGACAAGCCGATTGCCGCACCGGCCAGCGCGTGCAGAAGAACTCGGGCAGCACCGCCTTCAGCCCAGGCAGCCTTGGTCGTGACGTCGGTAGACTTGTCTCTTTGCGTGTCAGCAAAGTTACCAATCTTGTTAAAAATATCACTGGACGAGGTGTTGGCAACAATACCCACGGTCGTCCCTGCGGGGGCACCACCCAGTCCTGCAGCAATCAGCCCGGTAGCAATGTCGGCCATCAATTTTTTGTCGCCGCCAATCTGCCAGCGCAACGCTTCTGCATTGGCCGCATGCGCTGCCTCTGCCGCAGCGAGTGCACCTGGGGAGCCCGCCTTGGCTTGACTTTTTGCCTCATCGGCAAGCATTTTCGCTTCGTCTGCCTTCGCCTTGCCTACCGCACTGATCACCCCACTGGCCAACTGCGCCGAGCTTTGGACCAGGTCGATACGCTCCTGCATGGCCTTTTCATCGGGCCGGTCAAGTTTCTGATTGGCATTGGCGGTGTCACGGTTCAGCCCCACCAGGTCATTGGCGCCTTCGGCATTGCGAACCACAATCGTGCCTTCGCTGACCGCGCTACGGGTGTAGCTATGGTCTTTCTCCTTGAGCGCTATCGGGATGCTGCCGCCCATCGACGCACCGCTGGTACTGCTGGAAGACACCGAAATACCGGCAGACTGACTTTTGATTTCGCTGACATTCTTGATGTCGCTGACGATCAGGCGGTCAGTGCTAAGCCGGTTCTTATCAGCTGACGCTTCACTGGCAATCACCGCACCTTGCAGGGTGGTGTTCTTGCCGACATTGATGTCGTAGCCGCCCGTGCCGGCATACAAACCGCTCTGGTCGGTCACGCCCTTGTAGTCGCTGTTCATATTGGCGGCGGCAAGGTTCGCCGAGCCCGCTACGGTAGAGCCGTAGCAGAACGGCGGGACGCAGATACTCGCGCCGAAGCCTGCGCTGCTCTGTTTGCTGCGCGAAGACTCGGTGTCCTGGAGGGAGATAATATTGAGGTTGCCGCCAATATCTGCCTTGATACGGTCCGCACGAACCTGGGCGCCTTTGAGGGTGGTATCGCCACCGCTTTGTAACAACAGGCTGCCCGTATCGAGGGTGCTATTGACCTGAGTGACGGAGTTACCATTGCCATTGTTCTTGGCACCCTGCGCTCCGAGGTCGAGGGTGAAGCCGTTTTGCTCGCCAATATTGAAGCTGGCGCCAATAGCGGTTTTATTTTTCGACCCTTCGTTTTTGCGGTCGGTGGTGTTCTGTGCGCTTTGCATCAACACATCGTTTTTGGCTAACAACAAGGTGTTGGCGGCTTTCAAGCTGCTGCCGGTGATCTGGATATCACCCTGAGTACCCGCCGCTGCGCCCGTGGCAACGATCGACAAGTCTTGCCCTGCGTTGAGCGTGCTCTGCTTGGCGGTGACGCTGTTGAATTCGCTGCTGTTCTTGCTGCGGTTATTGGCCAGTTCAGTACCGATCTTGATCAGCGAACCGTTGCCGGGCGTGCCGCCGGTTTTGTTTTTGAAGCCGGAGCTTTGCGCATTGGCGTCCGAAGCCTGGCCGTTCAGGTTGTAGGCGGCGAGGGCTGCCTGGGCGATTTTGACTGCCTTGAGTCGTGGGTCATCAGCACTACGTGCCGCTTTGACGGCATCGCGCATGCTGGTGGCGGTGTCCACCACCGAGCCCGCGATCACGCGCCCAACGGCCAAGCTCTTGGAACTGTCCTTACTGGTCTGACTGGCCGTCTCCATCCCCGAAGTAACGGTGACATTCGCCCCGCTCAACTCCATGTTCTTGGTGCTCACCAGATCGCTGGCCACCACCTTCAACTCACGCCCCGCCGTCAGCGACACATTGCCCGCACTCGAGCCAATCGTGCTGCCGGTCAAGGTCATTTCATTGGCCGTGCCGTTGTGCTTCGAGCTGTTGATGTACAGCTTCTGGTTGCCGGTCATGTCGTCCAGACCGAGCTTGTTGCCGGTCAGTACGCCGGTAAGGTCGCGATTTTTTTCCTTGTGCATGTCGGTGCGGGCGAAGGTGTTCTGCGCCGCGTCGATGGTCAGGTCGCGGCCAGCCTGAACGGCGAGGTCGCCGGTGCTGACCAGGTTGGAACCGGTGACCGTGGCGTCACGTTTCGCGGCGACTGTGACGGTTTCGCCGGAGACCATGCTGCCCAGGGCGGTGGTGCGTTTTTCGTCGACTTTGTCCTGGACCTTGCTCGACTTCAGGCCGCCCCAGCTGCTTTTGCTTTCCTTGCGTTCATGACGGGCGCTGTCGGCGTTACTGACGGCAAGGATGTTCACGTCTTGGCCGGCGACCAGTTGCGTGGCGCCTTTTTCAGCGGTAACGGCACTGCCGGCCAGCAGCAGGTCTGTGCCGGCGACGACGGTGCTGTTCGTCCCCGCGCTGACCAGGCTGCCAACGTTGTTCACCACGTCGGTTTCATCCAGGCGGAATTTCTTGCCCTGGGAGGTTTTCTTGGTCTTGCTGTAGAAGCTGTAGTCCTGATTTTCGGCGGCTTTGAGCTCGAGGTTTTTGCCGGATACCAGGTACGCCTCGTTGCCGGCATTGACCTGGCTGGCCACCAGTTGCAGGTTCTGTCCGGCGCTCAGGGTGGCGTCGCCGCCGGCCTTGATCACGCTGGACACTTGCTGCACGTGGTCTTCGATGCTCTTGACCTTTTTTGTGTTGCCCGTGGAGTGCTGCTCGTTGGCCGCCGCAATGGCGTTGAGGTCGCGGGTGGCAATCAGGTTGACGTCGCGCTTGGCCTCGACCTGGCTGGCCACGGCGCTGATATCGCGCCCGCCAATCACATGCAGATCGCGGCCAGCGTCGACCACGGAGCCTTGCTGGGCGATGGTGGTGAAGCTGGAGCGGTTGCCGATGGCGCCGCTGTCGAGGGTTTTCGAGGCGGTGATGTTCACGTCGCCCACGGCCTTGACCGTGGTGTCGGCACCGCTCTTGAGCACACCGCCGACGTTGTTGACGTTGCCGCCCGCCTGCATGGCCAAATCGTTGGCCGATTCGATGCGGGCGGCGCTGTCGACGAAGTCGCTGCGTTCGGTGCGGTAACTGCTGGCGCTTTCGTGGGTGGTGACGCTGCGTTCGTTGAGCAGGTCGGCGCCAGCGGCGAGGTTGACGTTGCCCGCGCTGATCACACCGCCTGCGCGGTTGGTCAGGTTGTTGCCGCTGAGCAGGTCGAGGCGACCACCGGCTTCCATCAACCCACTGTTGGTGAGGTTGCCGCCGACGTTCGCCAGCAGGTTGCCGGTGGCACGCAGGGTGCCGGCGTTATTGAGGTTGCTGCCGGTGATCAAGTTGACGTCGCTGCCGGAAATCAGCGCCCCATTGGGTGCCAGGCGGTTGTTCGCCTGGGCCAGGTACAGCACCGGCACCAGCACTTGCTGGCCGGCGACGGTGGTGCTTTCCAGCCACACGATATCGTGGGTCAGGGCGGCGACTTGTTCGGCGGTGAGGCTCACGCCTACGGACAAATTCAGGGCGCTTTTGCTGCTGATGGCGTTGTCCATCAGGTGCTTGAACAGGTCGGCGTCGCTGGTCTGGCCGTCGATGAAACGCTGGCCGGTGCGGGCGAGTACGGCTTGCTGGATCAGGCGCTGTTCGTAGAAACCATCACCCAGGCGCTTTTGCGCGGTGTCGGGGTCATAGCCGAGCTTGGTCAGCATGTAGTCCGAGCCCAGGAACTGACGCATATCCGTGAACAGCGGGTTGGTTTCGATCAGGTATTTATGCGGGCTGGCCGCGAACTGGCTGGTGGGCAGGCCTTTGGCGCCATCGCTGTCGTTGAGGTGGAACAGGCCGTTCTGGCCGCTGGGCAGGTCGAAGCCAGGCAGACCCAGCGGGTTGACCTGTTGCTGGGCCACGTCCGGTGGCAGTTGCGGGTTGAGGCTGACCAGGGTCGAGTAGCCCGGCGCATTGGTGTTGGCGCCGCTGCCGACGTAGGTGTAGCCACCTCGCACGACGCTGTTGTCGATGCCGGCCTGGGCCTTCACATCCACGCTGCCGCCGGCTTGGATCACAGCGGCGTAACTTTGGTCTGGCGCGCTTAACTGGGTGGTCTTGCGCAGGGCGATCTGCTCGCTCTCCATCTTACCGATGAACGAGGCCAGGCCCGCTTCGACGCCGCCCATGTCCTGGCCGGCCGAATAGCGCTGGGTGAACGCAGCGGCTTCGCGGTACCAGGCACCGGGCTTGCGCTCACGGGCGGAGGTGAAGATGCGATCGTACTGAGTGTCGTGGGTCACTACACCGACATTGGTGAGTTGGTTGACGACGGCCGTGAGGTTGCCACCGGCGCCGATGCTACTGCTGCTATTGAGCAACTCGCCGCCGGTGAGCAGCATGTTGCCGCCCGAGGTGATGCTGGACGCTGCCGTGGCCTGGCTGACGATGAAGTGATCACGCTGGGTAATCAGGAACGGGCGGTTCTGCTTGGGGCCGTCGCAGTCTCCACCGGTCACGCGAAAGATGCAGGCGGTGGGCGTGATGGAGGCGCTGTAGATACCAGACTCGGTGTTGAGCACAGTGCGGATGTTCTGGATCGTGCTGGCGGCCAGGACCAGGTTGCGCTCGCTCTCGATGGTGCCCGAGCTGTTGATGATGCTGGTGGCCAAGCCGCCCTGGCCGTCGCGGTCGACGCGCAGGTTACCCATGGCGTAGATCGTGGCGCCGAGGTTTTTCAGGCGCTCGACCTTGAGGTTCAGGTCGCCGCCACTGAAGATCAGGCCGTGGTCGTTGAGCAGGTTGTCCACCGAAAGATCCAGGCTGCCCTGGCTGGCGACGCTGCCGCCCACGGTCCAGTCCTTGCCGCTGCCGACCAGGGCGCGGGTGCCGAGCAGTTTGCCGGTGGCGGTCTGTTGCAGGTTATCCACGTTGACGGTCAGGCGCCCGGCCTGGATCGCGGTGCTGTTGGTCCAATTGACTTTGTCGAAGGTCAGGTCGCCGTTGGTGACCAGGCTGCCACCCACGTCATCGAGGCTGATGCCACTGAGGTCGAGCGCGCCGGTGCCCACGTGCAACACCTTGCCACCGGTGTTCTGGAAGCGGGTCGCGGCGAGGCTCAATTGGTCGTTGGCGGTTTCCAGGCTACCGCTGTTGTTGAGCAGGCCACCGATGGCGTAGCGGGTCTTGCCGCTGGTGCCCAAGGCGCGCATTTGCCCGCTGTTGTTGAGGCTGGCGGTCTCGACATCAAGGGCCGTGGCGCTTTCGATCAGGCCACGGTTGGTCAGTGCGCCATTGAGGCTGACGTCGATCCGGTTGCCGGCGATTTCGCCGCCGTTATCCACATTCATACCGGTCAGGTGCACGCGATCCCGAGCAAACAACGCGCCGCTGCCGTTGTTGAAATCCGTTGCATCGATCTGCGCATCACCGGCTTTGGCGGCGATACGGCCACCGTCGTTGTCGAGCGTACCGGCGGTGATGGTCACGCCAGCGTTTTCACTGTGGATCAGGCCGTTGCCGCTGTTTTGCAACAGGCCGCTGGTGGTCAGGGCCAGGCCATCGTTGGCGGCCAGGGTGCCGGTGTTACGGTTGTCGATGCTGTTGGCGAATACCGTCAGCAAGCCCTGGCTGGCGAGCTTGCCGCCCTGGTTATCGATGTGCGCGGCGCGCTGGATCAGCAGCGGCCCGGCGCTGGCCAGCTTGCCGTTGCGGTTGATCAGGTCGCCGATCAAATCGAGGGTGATCGCCCCACCAGCGGTCAAGCTACCGGCGCTGTTTTCCAGGGTATTGCCGTTGAGGGTGAACGCACCGGTGCTGTCGATGATGCCGCCCTGGCTGTTGTCCAGCAGGCCGCTGACGTTGAGGGTCTGTGCGCCGTCGCTGAGCAGGCGACCTTTGTTGCGGTTGTCGACGCTGGCGGCGGTGACGCTCAGCGCCTGCTTGGCGCTCAAGGTAGCGCCCTGGTTATCCAGGCTTTGCGCGGTGGCGGTGAGGTTGCGATTGGCGATCACCGTGCCGGTGTTGGTGAGGTGCTGGCTGTCGAGGGTGACGTCGCCACCGGCATTGCGCGTGTTGTCGGGGTTGACGCCGGCTTCGATGATGCCGCTGTTGGTCAGCTGGCCGTTGCTGGCCAGGGTGATGCTGTCGCGGGCGGCGAGGGTTTTGCTGTTTTTCAGTGCGCCCTTGGTCTGTGCCTTGAGGGTGGTGCCCGCGTACACCGCGCCCTTGGTCTCCAGGCTCGCGGCCTTGATGTCCACCGCACCGCTCGCGGCGGCCTGGGCCATGCTCAGGTGGCCGTTGGCGTCGAGCTGAATATCACCACCACTGGCGGCCAGTGTGCCGTCGAGCTTCACGCCCACACCGGCTTCGGTGCCCACCAGTTTGATCGCACCGGCATACATGCCACCCAGGGCCGACGAGTCGATGGCCAGTTCGGGCTTGGCGCTGCCGTCGTCGGCGCGCGCAGTGGTTTTCAGGCTTTGTGCATCGACGTCGTTGCGGCCGGCGATCACGGTCAGTTGGCGGGCGTTGATCTTCGCGTTGATCTTGGCCGAACGGGTGATGATTTCGAAGCGGTCCACGTTGCTTGCATTCAAGCCCTGGCCGTCGATGGTCACGGCGCCGCCATCGACCTGGTAGCTTTTCAGCTGCCCGGCCTGATCGATCATCGGTTTACCGGTGGTCAGGGTGACGTTGGGGGTGTTGATGAACCCGCAACCGTTGCAGCTGATGCCGTAGGGGTTGGCGACGATGACCTTGGCCGACTGGCCCGCCACTTCGGTGTAGCCGCGCAATTGGCTGGGGCTGCCGCCTTTGACTTCGTTGAGGATGACATTCGCCGCGCCGCCCCTGAGGTTCGGGTTGCCGACGATGATCCCGCCCAGTTGCGTGCTTTGCACCGGCCCGCTGGCGTTGTTAAGGATCACGCCGTTGGGGCCGACGTTGTAGTCCTTGAATTGGTTGTGCGACAGGCCGCTGCCGTTCGGCGTGGCGATGTTCACCACCGGCACGCCATTGCCTGCCTGGCCGACCGTGGTGCCAGGGCCGCTGACGACAATGCCGTCGGCCTGGGCCAACAGCGGCTGCCAGAACAGCGCATTCGCCAAAATCAGTGCGAGGCCGCGCTGGGTTAGGCTTTTCAGGGCAGAAGCAGGGCGAACGTCCATATTCAAGATCTCAAGGCAGCTGGCGTTGAATTACAGGTAAAAATCCATGCGGAAATAGATCGGCGCTTCGCGCTCGCTCATCACCGCAGGGCGTTCCAGGGAATGGGCAAATGTCACGCTGGCGCTGACGTTTTTGCCGCGGGCGAACAGCTCCAAGGAGTTGCTCGAAACCCGGCCATGGAGCGTTTCGTTGTAGCGGTCATTGCGGATCACACCCTGGTCGTAGCCGACACTGGCGCCGTATTCCAGGAACGCCGGGCGCATCCAGTCCCACGTCACCGGGCGGGCCCAGCGAATGTCGTTGCGCCAGTAGCCACCGCTGTCGCCGGTGAGTTGCTGGTCCTTGTAGCCGCGTACCGAGGCCGACCCGCCCAGGCTGATACGCTGGGGGCTGAACAGCACGTCTTCACTGCGCTGCCCGGTGGCCAGGCTGGAAAAACTGAACGACTCACCCCACAGCGTGAAGGGCTGCAGGTAGCTGAGCGTGGCGGTGTATTTGCGGTAGTTCGGCGTGGGCGTGAGGTTGCCCTCGCGATCGCGTTCCTGGTCATTGCTTTGCGCGTCGAAGGCGCCGATGCCGTTCTGCATACCCAGGTCGAGGTTGACGAAGGCGCTGCCGATACGCCGCCCGTGGTTGATGCCGACCTGGAACTCACTGAGGCGGTTGCTGCTGGGGCCCAGGCGAGTGTCGAGCAAGTAGTTGTTGGTGCGTATATGGGCGAGGCCGACGTTCACCGAGGTCTTGCTCACATCGTCACGATGGATCACACGCTCGGCGCGCAGCTGATGGTTCTGGCTGTCGCCGGACTGCTTGAACTTGAAGCCATCAGCATCGCCGAGGGTGCGGTAGTCGCTTTCGCTGTAGGTGTAACTGAAGTTCCACCAGCCCCATGGCACGTTGTAGTAGAGCATGCTGTTTTTCGAGGTTTTCTGGTGGTCACTCATGGCGTCGTGGCCGCCGCGCAGTATCAGTTGATCGGCCAGGCCGAGGGGGCTGTCCCACTCAAGACCAGCACCCCATTGCTGTTCGCCGGTGCTTTTCTGACCGTCGTTGTTACGCGACAGGCTGGCGCGCCAGGGTTTCTGCGGGGTGTTCTTGACCACCACTTCGCTGCCGCCCACTTGGCTGCCGGGCGTCAGCTCCATCTGCGCCTGCTTGGACGGCAAGCGGCTGAGTTGGTCGACCAGTTGCTCGACTTCGCGCAGGTTGAGCGGCTCACCCACCTTGCCGGGAAAGGCCATCGCCAGTTCGCGGTCGGTGACGGTGCTGCCTGGGCCGCCTTTCACGCCTTCGAGCTTGCCTTCCACCACCAGCACCTGCAGGTGGCCGCTGGAAAGGTCCTGCTGCGGCAGGTAGGCGCGGCTGGTGACACGGCCTTTGGCGATGTAGAAATCAGTGATGACCTTAAGCAGCTCATTGAGCTGCGAGACACCCAGGCATTGGCCCACATAGGGCTTGAGCAGGCGCACGCGGTCCGACGTCGACAGGCTGTCGGCACCCTGCAGTTGGATGTCTCTGATAGGGAAGCAACGGGTGTCGGCAGGCGCGGCCGGGGTCTGGGACTGGGTGCCCTTGCCCGGCAGGTCCTGGAGCTCTTCGAGGCGCCGGCGCTGCTCTTCGAGCAAGCGGTTCTGCCGGTCGCGGATCAGGTCCTGATCCCCGGGCGTAGGGGCGGCCGAGGCGCTGTTCAGGCTCAAATAAGCGAGCAGGAAAGTGCACAGCAGATACCGAGTCCGTGGCAATAACGAAGACATGTTCGATCCGTCGAAAATCAAAGGGCGGCAAACTAACATCGAACTTCCGCCAACTCAAAGAACGGAGCTAGTTGGATATTCGCGCAAGCTAATCACGCAACTCATTGATTAATAACAAGTAAAAATAATCAAATAGGCGAACGGCTTGTAACTGGAAGTATTAATCCGACAAGCGGCAGCACTATTGATCGCGATTCGTCGGAGAACTAACAGATTGCTATTAATTAGCCATCAAGTTCTTGCCGAGATAAGTTAGTACCGAAAACAGCAGAAAAGTTCGCGGCCTTTTTGTGATTTGGATCCCATTTATGGGCTTAAAGCTTATGCCTGTGACGAGCGGGCTTGCGGCAGACACAAAGCCCGCCCGTCACAATACTCAACCGGCGTCTTTGGTCTGGTCCTTGCCAGGCACCAGTGTCAGCCCCGGCTTTTCCACATCGCGGGAGACATGGGATGTCACTTGCGCGACACCGCCGTCCTCGTCGTTATGGATCACCAACACCCCAGGTCGACGCAACTGCTCAAGGTCTCCTTCAGCAAGGCTGAAGCTCTCGCTCAGGTTCTTGTCGGTGAGGGCTTTGGCCTCCGCGCGACGCTGGGCGAACTTGCGCCCCTTGCGTTGCTGGTAGCGGGCCCAGCTGACCAGGATCACAGCGTTGAACAGCGCGATCCACAGGTAGATCTGCAGGGTATTGAGCGCTGCAAAGATCGGCGCTTCAATCCGTGGCCCACCGTGGCTGTCGAGCATCGAGCCGATCCCGCGGGCCAGCAGCCAGATCAACCCGGCCCAGGCCATCAGGGTCAACAGCACATCGATGATCCACATCACGGTACGTTGGCGGGTTCTGACCAGTTTCATGATCACGCCTCCTCTTCAGTGGGTTTGATGCCGCGATCGGGGCTGACCCAGCGCGCACGCTTCTGGTGCTGGTTGAACAGCACCTTGGGAAAGCTGACCAGGGTGGTGAACAAACTGACCAGCCAGAACACCATCGGGTACCACACGGTCCAGAACAGGGTTTTCCACAGGTCTTTCTCGTAGCGGCGGTCGATCAGGATGCTCACCGCAAACTGCAACAGGCACACCATCGCCAGTACCAGCCCGGTAAACGCCGGCGGCATCAGGGAGTCCACGGCAATGGCCTGGGGCAGCGGAATGAACTTGCCCACCCCCCAGAAAATCACCGACAGCAGGAACGTGAACGCCCAACCGGTGGACAGGCAGTATTCGAACAGCAGCGGCCACAGGTAGCGGTGACGCCATTGCCAGATGCCACGGATATTCTTGAACAGCACTTCGGCACCGCCCTGGGCCCAACGCAGGCGCTGTTTCCACAGGCCGCCGACGGTTTCGGGCATCAGGATCCAGCACAGGGCACGCGGCTCGTAGAAGATGCTCCAGTGATCAAGCTGCAGCTTCCAACTGACATCGATGTCCTCGGTGATCATGTCGGTGCTCCAGTAGTCGATACGGTCGAGCGCCTTTTTACGGAACGCTACCACCACACCCGACACCGTGAAGATCCGGCCAAACACCCGTTGTGTCCGCTTGATCAAGCCGATGATCGAAGAGAACTCACCCACTTGCACCCGGCCGATCAAGGTCGAGCGTGTGCGGATCCGTGGGTTGCCGGTCACGGCGCCCAGGCGCGGGTTATCGAGCATCGGCGCAACCAGGTAGGCCGCCGCGTTTTTATCCAGCAACGCATCGCCGTCGATGCACACCAGGTATTCGCTGCGTGCGGCCACGGCCCCCATGCGCAAGGCCACCGCCTTGCCTTGGTTCTGCGCCAGGTGCAGCACGCGCAGGCGCGGGTGCTCCAGTGCCAGTGCGTCGAGCACGGCGGCGGTGTTGTCCTTGGAGCCGTCGTTCACCGCGATCACTTCGATGTTCGGGTACAGCTGGCCCAGCGCCGCATGGATGGTGTCGGCGGCGTTATCCCCTTCGTTGTAGCACGGGATGATGATCGAGATCAGCGGGTTGCCGGCCAGCGTGGGTGCCGGTGTGTCTTCTTCCCAGGGCCAGTGGCGCTCCCAGTGCAGCCAGAAGTAAACGCCGCCTGCGATCCACAACGCCGACATGAACAGCGGGTAGAAAAACACAAAGTCCATCAGGAACTGCCCGGTGACCAGGAAGATCAGGCCCAGGGGCACGCCCAATACCAATGCCAGCACGAATAAAGCCAGGAGTCTGTCGAACATGGTCAAGGGTTCCATTGGTTGGAAAGGGCCGGACGCACAGTCTTCAGGTCCGGGGAGTTTTCCAGGAAGTTGTCCGGGTAGTAACCGAAACTCGTGACACCCTGGCGCTTGAGTACACCCATCCATTCAGCCATCTGCTTAGCGTCAATATCCGGCGCGGCCTTGGTGCGCCAGTCTTTGGCTTGCAGTTCGAATACCGTGCGCTCCATCGCGCCAGGACGCGCCTTGACCGTCGCCACCAGCTTCTCCAGCCAGGCGTTGGAGGTCTTGTACTCTTGGCCTTCCATCAACGGCATGGCCATGGGCGCGGTCCAGTCGTAGGTCTGGAGGAAGTCATCAAGGTTCTGCGCGAACCAGGCTTCGCTGCCGGGATTGAGCATCGGCTCGGCGAAGATATTGCGCGCGGTCTGCACCTGCGGCCCACCGATGGCGCGGACCTTGGCGGTCAGCTCGTTGGTGAAGTCGATCAGGTAGCGGCTCTTGAAGCGCGTCCAGCGTTGCATCACGGCCGGGTCGGCACGCAGGGCCTCGATCGTATTCGGCAGGCCGTTGGCGGCATACGCCTTGAGCGCGGCCGGGCTGGCGTCTTCGAAGTCGTTGAGCACCGCATCGTCGTGGTACAGCACACCGTCGATGGCGTTGTTGCGCGCCAGGTCTTCATAGATCTCACCAATGATCTTGCGCACCTGCGGGTCAAACGGCGACAGGCGTTTGTATTGGTCGGGGTCGAGGCCGACCTGGCCGGTTTTCGGGTCCCAGCGCGTCACGCGCGGCAGCTTGGGGTCGAGGGCGAAACTGAGCACCGGCATCCAGGCATACACCGCGGCATGGGCACGGGTGTGCAATTGCCAGGAGACGCGGTTGAACAAGTCGGCACGTACCGGCAAGTGACGGTTGGGGAAATACAGTTCATGCACCAGACCATCACCCTTGGGGTCGGCGAAGGCTTGCAGGAACACGGTGCCCGCGCCCATGTCGACGACCCTCTGCACCAGTTGGTCGAGGTTGCGCGCTTGCTGGGCCGGGTCCGGGTCGTAGACGTTGTCCAGGTCCACATGCAGCACGCGCAGCGGTGCCTTGGCTTGCGCCGCGACGATGCTGTTGGCGAAGTGCTCGCCGTCCGGGTCAGAGGCGACCAGGAAGCGCGGGCTGTTCATCAGGTCACTGGAGCTGTCTAGGCCATCTTCCAGGGTCAGGGCCATTTGATAGCCCTGCTCGCCAACGATCGCCAGCGAAGTGCCCTTGGCTGCACCGTAGGGCCATACCCACACCCGTGGTTTCTTGCCCGTGACTTTTTGGATCTTGTTGGAGATCGCCACCACATCGGCACGCATGCGCGCATCGAACTGCGCTTGGCTTTCATAACGGCCCGTGGCCGGATCAAAGCGCAGCGAGGTTGCCGCCGGCTCCAAGTTGCCCTGGGGGTTGGCGAGGATGCCGGTGTGGCTGGCATCGGTGTGCGCCGCAATTTCCACCAGGCCCGACTGGGACACTTCGCGGATCTGCTGCCAGGTAAGAAACTCTCCACGCGGCCGTGGTTGGCCGGCAAAGTCCACCGGTTTGTCCATCGGCGTATCGATCCAGTAGCCCACCGGCGCCAACAACGCCGGCCAGCGATAGGCGCGCAGGATCGGCATCACCCGTGTGTAGAAGCTGGAATAACCGTCATCGAAGCTGAGCATGATGGCTTTGGGTGGCAGCGGCCGCCCACCGTTGCGGGCTGACAGGATCTGGTCGACGCTGACCGCCTGGTAGCCGTTCTCGCGCAGCCAGGCCAGCTGTTCGATCAAACGTTCGGTACGCACCGCCACCACCGCCTGATCGGGGTCGCGATCCTCGACGTCGTGGTAGGCAATGCCCAGGAAATGGTTTTTCGGCCACGGCGCTTCGTTGGCCGGGGTCGGCCGCTCGGCGGGTGGAGTAAAGGGTGCGGGTTGCTGGGCGCAGGCACTGGCCAGCATTACGCCCAGGATCAACAGGCAACGGCTGAGGACGGTCATGGTCAGGCTCTTCTAGAAACGGTAAGTGAGGTCGACGAGCAGACGCAGATCGCGTTCGCGATCACCGTCATAAGGTCGGCTGATCAGGCTCAGGTTGGCGCCGGCTTCCAGGACATCGTTCCAGCGAAAGCGTTGGCCGTAGCCCACCAGACCGATGCCACCGGTGGAATAATCCCGCTGGCTATACGTACCCGCACCGACCTGGAACTGCTGACTCCACTGGGTCTCGTAGCGGTGATAGAGCACATGGTTGATGTTGAGGACAGGCAACACGGTGAAGTCCGACTTCGGGTTGAAGTACACCGTGTCTTCCTTGCTGTTGCGGCTGGCGCCGACTTCCAGGCCCAGGTCCACTTGCACTTTCGACGAGCTGTAGAGGCCTTCCCGGCCGCTGAGCAAGGCTTCGAAACGGTCGTTGCCATCGCTGAAATGGGACGGGCTGAGGGTCAGTTTCCATTCGCGGCTTTCATTGGCACGCCAGCGGATGAAACCGCTGCCGCCGTTGGCCGTGACGCCGTCATTCAACGCCCGCAGCGGGGTGGTGGACAGGAGGTAGCCAAGGCTGCCGCCGTATTGCCAGTTGTCGTTGATGTCGCGGGCAATCGACACGGCAGCGCCTTGTTTTGAGCCATCACCGTAGGAGTGGTTGGACACCTCGGCTTCAATGGTCATGTCGCGGGTGCGCCGCTCTACGCCGACCACCTGCCAACGATGCTGGCCGGTGCCCTCTTCGAAATCGGCGCGGGCATAGCCGGCACCGGCGAACAGGCGCCAGTCTTCGTCGATGGGCGGCGTGTAGAGGCGGCTTTCGATACCCCAGTCACGGCTGCCGGAAACGGCACCCGCATCGCCGTCGTTGCCACCGCCGAAGCTTTTACCGGTGTAGGCCTCGACCCGTAGCTCGGCCATATCATGCACATCGCGAAGGCGACTGAGGCGCTGCACCTGGCGGTTGTCCGGGTTGCGCGCGACCACGTCATCGGTCAGCACATCGAGTTGGCGCCACTCCTGCAAGTCCATGGCGGTGTAGGCCTGGCTCACTTCCAGGCCAATGTCGCGCGGGGCCTGGGCTTCGGTTTCCTTGAGAAGGCCTTCGGCGCGCCGTGGCCAATCACGGGCGCGGTACATGTCGGCCTGGGCCAGGCGCAAGCCGACATTGCCCGGGGCTTTTGCCACCAGCGCTTCCAGGCCGGCCTCGCTGCCTGGCAGGTCCCCGCCGAAAACGCCGGCCTGGGCTGACAGTTGTTGCGCATCCATCCACGCATCGCTGGGGTTGCCGACAGGCAAACCCTTGAGTTCGACCCGAGGGCTTTGGTTCTTGGCGAGGTTGTTGGCGACTTCGCGGGCGTCGTCGGCTTTATCGCTTTCCTGCAAAGCGTAGAACAACGCCGTGGTGTCTTCGACCCGATCATCGGGCTCGGCGTCGGGGGCGCTCAACGCCTGGCGGTACAACGGTTCGGCTTTTTCCGGCTGACGCTGGTCGAGATAGGATGCCGCCACCCAACGCACAGCGTAGGTGGGCAATTGCACACCCTCGGCCTTGAGGGTTTCGTACTCGCGAATCACGTCAGCGGTGCGTGCCCGTGCCTTGAGCGCGCCCAGGCGGTCGATGCGCCAGGTCAGCACGTCGTCATGGGCCTTAGCGTCCGGGGTCCAGCGGGCGAGGAGTTGGTCGTAGCCCTGCAAGGCACGATCAGCGATGACATAGCGTTCTTTCTCGGAGCGCGTGGCGAACTCGGCCATGCGCACGCGCTCGGCCGCCAGGTCACCTTCCAGGCGACGCTGAGTGACGGGGTCAACAAGCCCCGGACGCTGGGCCGACAGGCGCAATGCAGGCTCCGGTAAACGCGCCTTTTGCAGGGCGACGATGTATTCGCGGGCCACTTCCGGTTTGTCGCCGGCGCGGATAAACGCCTGGTCGAACTCATGCAGCGCATCGAACTGCAAGCCCGCGCGAGTCAGCGCGTAGCCCAGCGCCATGCGCCGGTTGGGGTCATCGGGCTTGGCGGCCACCAAGGCGCGGGTGCGCTGCACCGCTTCGCTGGCCTTACCACCGTCAGCCTGGGTAAGGGCCAGGCCCAATTGCAGGTCGACATTATTCGGTTCACGCAGCAGCGCCTTGCGATAGACCGCCTCGGCCTGCGCCCACTGCTTCTGGTTGCGATAGGTACGCGCAACCGTGGCCAGCGCCTGGGCAGTCAAGTTGCGGTTCTGACCCTGCGCCTCGTACACCTTCAGCACTTCGGCATCCTGGCCGGCCCAACCGGCGATCACCAGGTGATCGCTGATCTGGCCTGGCGTCTGGCGCTCGGCAGGCAATTGGCGCAATTGAGTCAGGGCGGGGGTGAAGTTGCCGTTGCGCGCCTGGATGATCAGGGCGTCATAGGCTGGGTCGGCCATGGCAAAGGTGGGCATCAGCAACTGGCTGCACAAGGTTACCCCGATGAGCAGCCGTAACCGGCCTGAGGCACTGAGTGGAATGTTTCGCAGCATATCGTGAGCTTCCTTACACACGGAAAGCTGTAACGATAGGTGGTCCTGAGCGATTTGCATCAGGGCGTCGGCGTCTCGTGACCCGACCTAGCTTTCCTGTATGAACTATCCCCGACGCCTGTACCGAAATGCACAAATCAGCACAATTGTTCAGAATTGCGCGACAAATCTGAAATACGAATGGGGGAGCGGACTTGCCTGCGATAACGGGTCACACGCCGGCGGGAGCGCCGACAGTTTGACCCGTTATCGCGGGCAATCCCGCTCCCCCATTATTTATTTCTGGGCGATGGCGAAATCTTTACTGCGCGCCGCCAACCGCACCGACTTTGGACATCACGAAGCCAATGAATTGCTCAACGGTCATCTTCTGGCCATTGAAGGTCACTTCATTGTTGGCGTAATGCAGCTTGGAGACCACGTCGCTGCCCACCAGGGTCGCCAGCTGCGTGCCGACAGCCATGCCGCTGACCATTTCGCTGGCCATCTGGGATTGCTGCTCGATGGCTTTAGGGTCGGTCACACCGCCGACCTGTGCTTGCAGCGCGGCAACGTCAGCGATCATCGGCTTGGACAGGGTCAGGTTGGCGTCCAGCAGCGAGACCATTTGCTTGCCCAGTTCAACCGGCGGCAGCTCCAGGGTGGTCGGCTTGGCCAGGTCCAGCACCAGGTTGAACTTGCTTTCACCGTGGGTGGTTTTCAGCGACAGGTTTTCCAGCGCCAGGTGCGGCTTGGCGGCCAGCAACTGGTTGACGTTGGCTTGGGCCAGCGCTTGCTCGGCTTCGGTCAGCTGCAGCTCCGGCACCGGTTGGCCGGCGGCGGCAGCGGCTTGCACCGGCTGCATCTTGTCCTGGTACAGCTTGGTCAGCACCAGGCCCGAGGGGACATCGATGTTTTTCAAGCTCAGGGCCATGGCGGCGGAACCGACCGGTTTGCCCTGGTAGCCGATCTCGTCGATCTTGTAGTCCACACGGCCGGACATGGTGTTGTCTTTGACTTCACTGGCGTCTTTTTGCTCGAAGCCCTTGAGGGTCAGCACGGCTTTCTGCGGGCCGAAGGTGAGCTTGGCGTCGCTCAGCTCTACAGTGTTCTGCCCGGTGTAGAAGCCGAAAGTGGATTTCTCCAGGTTGCTGGCCACGGTCAGGCCAGCGAGTTCAGCGTCGAACGGCGCGCCATTGGCGTCGATCACGGCCAGCTTGAGGCTGTTCATGTAGCCGTCAACCTTGACCTTCTTGCCTTCGGCGGTGCTGTCAAAATCCAGGTTCAGGCCGGAGAAGTTGACCGAGCCCGTCGCGTCCTTGAACTCCAGCGGCAGCAGTTCGAGATTGCCGTTCACCGAACGGCTGTAGCCGATATTGGCCACGCCTTTGAGCGGCGACAGGTCTTTGGCGGCGGCGAACCATTTCTCGGTGGTGGCGTTCTTTTCCAGTTCGTAGTGACTGGTGGCCATGACCGGCAGCCATTTCAGCGACACCAGGCGCGAGAATGGCAGCGGGCCGTGTTCGATATGGTCGACAATCAGCAGCTCGGGGTTCGGGTTCTGCTCGCCGAAGAACGAGCCCTGGCCTTTGAGGCGGTAATGCGCGGTACTGCTGAACAGGCCACGGTCCAGGGACACCAGCTCCAGTGCAACGGTGCCGTCGATGCCGGCCATGGAACGTTGCAGTTCCTTGTTGGCGTCCTGAACCGCCGTTTGCAACACCGGCTCCAGTTGCTTACCGGTGTACCAGGCACCGCCCGCACTGACGACGCCGACGGCGACAACAAAACCCAAAAGAACGACTGCTGGCTTATTCATGAAGTGACCTGATCAAATCCTGTGAGAAGTGGGCTGTCTTCCTTGAACCCCAAGGGGATTGGCTCAAGCCCGCCGAAAACGGGGGAAGATTAGCACTGGCGGCCACAAACGGCCCAGCCTTTCAGAGGGATCAGTTCAACAGGAGTTCAGGAGTACTCCAGCTCAATTTCATCCAGTTGGTGGTCGAAACTCTTCAAGCGCGCCGTCCAGGTGTACACCAACACCTCAAACTCGCGGTGTATCACGGCATTACCGGGGGTGTCGGCCTTGGGGTCGCAGAAGTCGAGCTGGTAGCGCTCGCGGGCCATCTGGGTGGCCACGTCGGACAATTCCCGCGCGTTATTCAGCCAGTGCCTGCCGTCAGCAACCTGCTGATCAAGCGCCACACACTGTTTTTTCAGGACTTCGAGGCTTTTTTCCAGGGGCGTGCCGGTGAGGTCGCCCATGACTTCCTGGAACGTGCGCCCCGGCTGCCAATAGCTGCCCCAGAAATAGCGGTCGAACACGGTTTCGACCCGACGCAGCGCAACCTTGGTATCCCAGATGGCTACGCGGGTCTTGCCTTGTTCGAGGAGTTTTTTCTTCACCCGTTGATTTTGGTAGGAGGCCCAGGCCACGACGCCGATGGACAGGGTGCCGATCACCAGGCAGGCGCTGTCGAGAAATACCATCGCCTTGTCGAGTTGATGAGCCAGCATGACGCCGTAGAAGTAAGTCGCCGATAACAATACCAGTGCGAAACACACGCACCAGAAAGCGGGAGCATAAGGGTTTTTCATTATTGGAATCCCCATGAGCAAACGCGAGCAGTGTCAGGCGAATCGTCACGACGATCCGCCTGTCAAAGCATAGCTATTCGCTCAGGGTTTGCCGGGCTGTGACGCTTGCGTTCGTCCGCTTTCCCAGCCACCGCCCAGGGCCAGGAACAGATCGATCTGGCTCATGGCGACCTGGGTGTTGGCCGCCGCCAGTTGCGCGCGCACATCGGTGTAGGTGCGGGTGGCTTGCAGGTCGGCCAGGAAAGACGCGCGACCCGCCTGGAAAAAGCGATGGGTCTGCCCCGCCGCTTCCTTGGCCGACTCGCCCGCTTCGGCCAGGGCGTCGCGGCGTTGCAACTGCGCGGTGTATTGCGCAAGGCCGGTCTGGGTTTCGCGGATGGCGTTGAGCACCACGCCGTCAAAGTGCGCGAGGGCGCCCTGGGTGGCGGCTTCAGCTTCGTGGATACGGGCGCGTGCGCCGTTGGTCGGCACTGTCCAACTGATCATCGGGCCAAAGCCCCAGCGATTGGTGGCCGGTGTGCCGAGGTTATCGAGCAGACCGACGGTGCCCACAGTGGCACCAATACTGATATCCGGGTAAAGCGCCCCCGTGGCCACGCCAATACGCGCAGTGGCAGCGGCCAGTTGCCGTTCGGCCTGACGCACATCGGGACGGCGCTTGAGCAACGTCGCGCCGTCGCCCACCGGCAACAATTGGGCGATGTGCGGTAATTCGGCGCAAGTGCCGGTGCCCGCCGGCAGTTGGTCCAGCGGCTTGGCGAGCAGCATCGACAGGCGGAACAAGCCGGCCTGGCGCAGCGCCTGGTAGCGCGGCATGTCGGCGCGCAACGATTTGTATTGGGTCTGCGAGCGCGTCACCTGGGTTTCATCACCGCGCCCGGCGTCGCGTAGGCGCTGGGTCAGCTTCGTGCTCTGGGCCTGCAGGTCGAGGGACTCGTTGGCAATCGCCAGCTCTTCATTGGCCGCACAGACCTGGGTGTAGGAGCGCACTACGTCCGCTACCAGGGTGATGCGCGCGATATCGGCGGCGGCTTGCGCGGCGTCCGCACTGGCCTGGGCGCTTTCGATTCCGCGCTGCAGGGTGCCGAACAAATCGAACTGGTAAGAGGTGGTGATGCCGACGCTGCCGATATTGCCCACCGGTACTTTTTCCGACAGCAAAAAGGCCTCACCGGACTCTTGCAGGCGCTGAGCTTCGGCCTTGGCGCCGACGCTCCAGCCGCCGGCGGATTCGGCTTGCTGGGTTTGATAGCGCGCACGCTGCAAGTTGGCGGCCGCCACGCGCAGGTCGGTGTTGGAGGCCATGGCCTGGCGCACCAGCTCATCCAGGCGCGGGTCCTTGTAGAGTTTCCACCAGTCGGCCGGCACCGGCGCCGAGACCACGTTGCGGCCCTCGCCCGCGAGTTGCCCTTGCAGGTCGCCACGGTTAATGGCGGACTTTTCCGGCAGCGTGTAATCCGGCCCCACGACTTGGCAGGCCGACAGCAACACCCCCAGTGCAGCGGTTGCCAGCAGCTGCTTCATGGCTTGGCTCCGTTGTCGACCTTATCGCCGATGATCGACACCGTCGCCGTGCGCCCGGCGATCATGCGGAAGTCCGCCGGTACATCGTCAAAGGCAATGCGCACCGGAATCCGCTGGGCCAGGCGCACCCAGCTGAACGCCGGGTTGACGTTCGGCAACAGGTTGGCGCCGCTGCTGCGGTCGCGGTCTTCGATACCGGCGACGATGCTCTGCACATGGCCGCGCAGACGGGCGTTGTCGCCGATCACACGGATATCCACGCTCATGCCGACATGGATGCCGTCGAGCTTGGTCTCTTCGAAATAACCGTCGATATGGAAGGAATTGCTGTCCACCACCGACAGCACCGGGCGCCCGGCGGTGACGAACTCCTGCGCGCGCGGCGCACGGTCGTTGACGTAGCCGTCCACCGGGCTGCGGATCACCGAGCGGTCGAGGTTGAGCTGGGCGGAATCCACCGTCACCTGGGCCTCGGCCAAGGCTGACTGGGCGCGGGCGACACGCGACTGGCTTTCTTCCAGTTGCTCGCTGGGCACCAGGTTGCCAAGGCCACGGTTACGCTTGTACTCGCGCTGGGCCTGGGCCAGGGTTTCCTGGCGGTCGGCCACGGCGGCCTGGGCTTGGCGCAGGGCCAGCTTGAAGCGGTCCTGGTCGACGGCAAACAGCACCTGGCCCTTGGTCACCAACTGGTTATCGCGCACGTCCACGCGCTGGATCAGCCCGGAGACGTCCGGGGCGATCTGCACGATGTCGGCCCGGATGTGGCCGTCACGGGTCCAGGGGGCAAACATGTAGTACATGACCATGCGCCACACCACGACGACCGCAAACGTCACGATCAACAACGTAAGGACTACACGGCCGATGGTCAAAAAAGGTTTTTTCATGTCATCAGGTATCGACTGAGTGAGTCCACCGCGCCCAGCAACAGCGCGTAGAGCCCCACATTGAACAATGCCCGGTGCCAGACCAGGCGATAGAAGTGGACGCGGGTCAACAACCCGTGCACCACCAGGAACAACACATACGTAATGCCCATCAGCACCAGCAGCGTGGGCAGGAACACCCCGCTGATATCCAGATCACCGATCATAAAGGCGCTCCATCAGGCAGCGGCGCTTCCATCTCGGTGCCGCCAATAAATTCCACGCCCGGCAGCAGCGACAAGCGCAGCCCGGCCAGCGCGTGCAGCAGGTGCAGGCGCGTGTCGTGTTCGTCTTGCAGGCCCTGGCCGTTGAGGGCGCGGCGCGTGCGGTCCAGGGTCATCAGCAGACCGCTGGGCGCGGGCAAGCGTTCACCCGCCTTGAGGCAGGCCTTGAAGTAACCCCCCACGCCTTCCACCACTTGGTTGAGCAGCACCCGTGGCACGCCGAGGATGCGCGGCGAGTAGGCCAGCAGGTCGAGCAGGTTCAGCGCCACGCGCAAATCGCGCAGGGCGGTGCCGGTGTCCTGGTTGATCAGGGCCAGGCGCGGCAGGTGCTGCATCAGGCGGTCGAGCATTTGCACGGCCATGTGCCGGTGTTCGGCGAGGGTCGCCGGCTCGGTGAGGCTGACGATGTCGCGCCAGCTGAAACGGGTCAGGCGCTTGGCCGCCAATTCAGCGCCGAAGGGCCGCGCGATCAACGTCCACACAAAGGCGAACAGCAGGCCCACCGGCCCCGCCAGGTTGACGTTGGCGAAGTTGAGAAAGTCCGCATCGTAGGCACCCTGGATGCTGATGAACGACGAGGTATTCACCAGCGTCAGCAGCATGCCCAGGTAAAAGCGCGGCTGCACCGTGAGCGTGCCGATGCAGATAAACGGCACGGCAAACGCCAGCACCAGCATCGGGAAGTCATGCAGATTGGGCAGCACCAGGAACAGGTACAGGCTGGCGAACAGCACCGACATGGCGGTCCAGAAAAAGAACCGGTAGATCTGCGGCGCCGGGTCGTCCATCGTTGCGAAAAAGCTGCAGGCGACGGCGGCCAGGATCACTGCGCTGCCGCCGTCGGTCCAACCGAGCAGGATCCACAGCACCGAGGCGACGATGATCGCGGTAACGGTGGAAAACGCCGAGTAGAACATCAGGCCACGGTCGAGGAACGGCGTGAGCCGGCCCAGGCGCCAGTGGCGGTAGACGGCGCGCCAAGTGTCCTGGCTCTCGCACTGGATGGCGGCTTGCAGGCTGCGGCAGTCTTGCCACAAATCGATCCATTCGCCCAGGCGGTACAGCGCGTTGGAAAACAGCAGCGTGTGACGGTCGTCCAGCGCTTCGCCTTGGGGTTGGGCGGCGTCGACCTGATCGCGCAGCACGCGCCAGCGCTCAAGAGGCGCGGTGTCGGTAGTCCTTTCCAGCCAGGCGTTGGCGGCTTCCAGCAACGGCGCGAGCTGATCGACAAACTCTGGTGCGCGGTGTTCGATGGCGTACACCGCATCATCCAGGGCATCGATCACCGGCAGCAGGTGAATCATGCGCCCGCGCAGTTCCTTGGTATTGCGTACCGTCTGTGGCCGTGCGCCTTCGTGCGGCAATTGGCCGATCATCAATTCAAGGGTGTTGAAAGTGGCGACCATACCGCCGCGCAGTGTGCTGATTTCTTCAGGCTCGACATTGCGCGTGAGGAAGCGCTGGCTGTAGACCTGCGCGTCGGCAAACCATTTGGCCACCGAGCCATCGAACACCGGCATCAACCGGCGCGGCCAGAACATTGCGCCCACCACCGCTGCGACTGCGATGCCGAGGAAGATTTCTTCAGTGCGCGCTTCGGCCACGTCCCAGACCGCCAGGGGGTTATCCACCACCGGCAAGGCGATCAGCGGCAAAGTGTAGCCGGCCAGCATCAGGGCGTAATTGTTGGCGGTGCGCAGGTGCATGGAGAGGAACAGCAAGGTGCCCGTCCACAGGGCAATCACCACCACCAGCAGGTAGGGCGACTGCACGAACATCGGCACAAAGATCACCGCCGCCGCCGCCCCCATGAACGTGCCGATGGCACGGTAGAGCGCTTTGGAACTGGTAGGGCCGACAAACGGGCTGGACACGATATACACCGTGGCCATCGCCCAGTACGGACGCGGCATTTGCATGAGCATGGCGATGTACAGGGCAATCATCGAGGCCGCGAAGGTACGGACCCCGTAGAACCAATCACGGGCGGGCGGGAAACCGGTAAAAAATCCGTTCAAAGCGACGCCGCCTCGAAAGCACGCAGCACACGCAGCGCGGCTTCCAGATCGCTGGGGGCGATATCCGCCAGCACATCCTTACGCAGGCGCACCAGTTGTACTTCCACTGCATGCACCAGTTCGCGGCCGCGCTCGGTGAGGCTCAGGGACTTGGCGCGACGGTCGTGAACGTCTTCGGTACGGCACACGTAGCCGTCGGAACACAGCCGGTCGAGCAGGCGCACCAGCGACGGGCTTTCCATCCCCGACGCCTGGGCCACTTTGACCTGGTGCACCCCGTCACCCAGGCGGCCGATCATCAACAGCGGCACGGCGCAAGCTTCGGAGATGCCATAGCTCACCAGCGTTGTCTGGCAGATTTTGCGCCAGTTACGGGCGCCCACCACCATGCTGCTGCTGAGGTTCATCTGGAGTTGTTCGAGGGATTGAGGCACTGGATAGTTCGCATACAGTTAGTTTGCTAACTATCAATATGGTGGATGGATCCAAATGCGTCAAGTTTTGAAACAATTTTGCGGATGGGTGGTGGGAGTCAGTAAAGCTGGTTTTAGCGTGGGGGTAGGATTTACCGCATACCGAATGTGGGAGTGGGCTTGCTCCCGATTTCGCAGTTTCAGTCAATACAAGGTTGACTGATTGACCGCTATCGGGAGCAAGCCCCCTCCCACATTTAGATCAGTGCTGGCTTCAGGGTTGTTGTTCGGCCTGGCCATCCAGACGGCGCTGGATTTCGCCCACTAGGTCCAAGCCATCAAGCCCGGTTTTTTCAACTTTTGCCCTTTCTGCTAAGTTTTTTGCACCCCTCGCCCGCCCCGCAACATCAAGTTCAACTCATCCACCACTTCTGCCCAATCTGCATCCTCCAGAATTTCCTCACGCAAAAACGCTTGCTGGCTGTGCGTCCAGAAGAACGCATCCGCCAGTTTCAGCTCCGGCTTGAGGGGCGAATGAGTCGTGACAAACTGCTCGATACTCACCGGGTCATCCGGCAGACCCAACTGTTTGAACAGTGACGGCAAGCTATGCACGGGCGATTCCATGACGGACTCCTGTTAGAAAAGCGTTAACCCAGTCTAGCGGCAGCCCTCGGGTTGCGCCGACGGCACGTTGCACAACACGAACAACCGCGCCCTCGCACCGCCGCCATCCTGGCGGCTGAGTTCGCGCCAGCCTTCGGGCAGCGGGGCGAAGTCGTCCGGGGCTTCGTTGCTGCTGATCAGCCACACGCGGCGGGTTTCGGCGGGCAGTGCCGACAGGTGGTCGAGGTAGATGCGTCCGCCGTCCTGGTCCACCAGGGTGCCGAAGCCGTAGGCATTCGGCCGGGTGGGCGTGCCGTCGGGTTTGGGCGGGGTGTAGAGCTGCAGTTGAGCGTCGGTCTGGTCGTAATACACGTAGCTGAGGTACCACATCATGTCGCTGAGGACGATGCGGTCGTCTTCCTGGTAATTGCGGTTGACGAACTCCACCGGCACGTTGAACTGGTCGTGCTCATCCACGGTGAAATTGTTCTTAAGCCCCACCAGTTCCACGCCGACAAACAGGACGAACAACGCCGCCCCCAGCAGTGCAAACCGTGATGGCAGGCGGTCGATGGCCATCGCCCAAAGGATCGGCAAGCCCAGGGCATACACCGTCAGGTAGCGTTCGATAAACACCGGGGAAATAAACGACACGCCGTAGACCAATAACACCGGCAGCAAGAAAAACAGCGCCAGCAGGCGGGCCGGTCGATGACGCTCGCGATCACGCCAGGCCGTGATGACGACGACAGCCACCAGCAACAGCGGAAACAGCCAGAACAGCGGTGCCCAGAAGCCAACGCCTTCATCCTGCAGCACGAATTGCCAGATCATCGAGGGCAGGGAGAACAGGTTGACCGGTTCTTCCCAGCCGATGTCGCCCCCCACCTTGAGCTGGTCGACGTGCTGTACCAGGTCCAGCAGGTTCGGCAGCCACGGCAGGTACACCAGCACAATCGTTGTGTTCGCCACCCACCAGGCCGGGCGCGTGATCAGGCGTTGGCCTCGCGGCGCCGTGCCACCCAGCACGCCCAGGTAAGCCCAATGCACCAGCACGCACAGCGCAGTGAAGTAATGGGTATAGAAACCGGCACTCATCAATACGACATAGGCCGCCAGATAGCGCGTGCGCTCGGGTTGGCGCACCCAGTACACCAGCGCCAGCGTGGCGCCCAGCAACCACACGGCCAGCAGCGAATACATGCGCACTTCCTGGCTGTAACGCACCGCTGTCGGCAACAGCGCCAGCAGGATCCCCGCCAGTACCGCCGCCCGGCGCGTGGACAGTTGCCGGGTCAGCCAGACGCCCAGGCCCACGACCACCACACCGGGAATGGCGCTCATGCCGCGTATCGACCAGATACTGTCGCCGAACAGCTCGATCCAGCCGCGCAGCAGGAAAAAATACAGCGGCGGATGCACGTCGTGCGCCGCGTGAAACCACAGGTCGGCCAAGGCGTATTCGCTGAGCAGCAGGCTCGAGCCTTCGTCGCCCCAGATCGCCGCCGCCGTCAGGTTGTAAAAACGCAGAATCATAGCCAGCGCCAGGATCGGCACCCACCAGAGTCGGCTGATCCAACCGGCGCCATCCCACGTCAGGCGGTTGAGTGCGGGTAACGTCCCGACCTTTTCGTTTTGTTCTACCACAGACCGACGCACCTCGATTCCCCTACCACTGCCTTGATTGCTCACGCATAAACACCGCCACTCTAGGACAAAAGATCCAGGCTGGCTGCTGGAATCGGACAAATCAGCAAATTGTGCAGGGCGTCTCCGAAGCAACCGTAGGAACACGCTATTATTGCCCCCCTCCACGGACTCAGGATCAAGGACACGTCATGCGCATCGGTTTTCTGTCACCCCTGGCACTGGCACTGCTCGCAGGCCTTTCCCAACACGCCCAGGCCAGCTCCGACGACTCGTGCTACCCCGACTGGCGGGTGGCACGTGACAGCCTCGACGCGTGCAGCAACCTGCCCTTCCTCAGCCCGGGCAACGACAGCCGCGTCAATCTGCGCCTGTTGCTGGCCGACAAAAAGGCTGCGCCGTTGGCGCCCAACGCCTTGAGCGAAGATGACCTGTCCCAGGGCTTTGGCCCGGTGCCCTTCCCGGTCTATCGCCTGGCCCCCATTCCCAGCACAAACGAAGAACCCGACAACGCCCCGGACGACTCACACACCGCCGAACTCGACACACTGCTGCAGCCCTTGGGCATCAAGCGCGACGAGTACAAAACCGCTGGCGAAGCATTCCTCAATGGCGAAGGCAGCCGCTGCCGCAGCAACGACGATGACAGCGCCACCGCGTTTATCCGCCAGGTGATCAAGGCCGACGTGCCGGCGGCCGAACGCGAGCTGCTGGTAAAGGCGCGCTTGCAGCTGCTCACGTCCTGTTCGTGGGAGGGCCAAGTGGTGGACGCCCAGCAGATCCAGTCCAGCGAAGGCCAACTGTTGCGCACTTACCTGCAAGCCGCGGCCGACTTCTACAGTGGTCGCTTCAGTGACGCCGAACGGGGGTTTGCCGCCGCCAGCAGCAGCAACGTGCCGTGGCTGAAGGAAACCGCGCTGTACATGACCGCGCGTACCTCACTGAACCAGGCCCAGGCCGAAGCCTTCGACGAATACGGCATGCCGCGCCTCGAGCATGTGGATAAGTCTGCCCTGAGCGAGGCTGAGGAAGGTTTCCTCAACTACCTGAAAACTTATCCACAGGGCGATTACGTCGCTTCCGCCCGTGGCCTATTGCGCCGGGTCTATTGGTTGGCCGGTGACAACACCAAACTCGCCGAGGCCTACGCCTGGGCGATGACCCAGGCCACTGACGCGCAGCGCAATGTGTCGGTGGATGAATTGGTGGAGGAAGCTGACCTCAAGCTGTTGATGGTCAACAGCGAGACCGTCACCACACCGATGATCCAGTTTGTCAGTGACCTGATGGTAATGCGCGGCGGCAACCAGCCGGCCCTCTCCCGCGCCGACCTGGAGAAGCAAAAAGCCGCATTCGCCAATGCGCCGGAACTGCATGACTACCTGCTGGCGGTCAATGCGCTGTACAGCGAGCATCAACCGGACGCTGCCTTGAAGCTATTGCCCCAAACCGTACCGTCGAGCCTGAATTACTTCGCCTTCAGCCAGCAGACCCTGCGCGCCCTCGCCCTGGAAGCCAAGCAAGACTGGAAAGGTGCCGAAGCGCTCTGGCTGCAACTGCTGCCGCTGGCGAAACTGCCGCTGCAACGCGACCAGTTGGAATTGGCCCTGGCCATGAACTACGAGCGCAGCGGCCAGTTGGCCAAGGTATTCGCCGCCGACTCGCCGATCAGCGCCAAGCAGGTACGCTACATCCTGCTGCGCAACGTTGCAGGTCCGGAGTTGCTGCGCCAACAGATCGCCCAGGCCAGCGACCCGCTGGAACGCCAGACCGCACAATTCGTGCTGCTCTACAAAGACCTGCTGCGCGGCCAGTTCGCGACCTTTGCCGAGGACCTCAAGCAACTGCCCGCCCAGGCTTCGGAAGACAAACTGGGCACCAGCCTGGGCTACGTCTACAGCGCCGGCCAAACCTTGAAGCTGTTCCAGTGGAATGGCGACAAGGCCGAATCCGGCTACGCCTGCCCGAGCATCGCGCAAACCGCCGCGACCTTGCAGGGCGATGCCAAAAATCCACAGGGCCTGAACTGTCTGGGTGAGTTCATCCTGCGCAACGGCCTGGACGGCATGCCACTGGAACAGGCACGCGCCGCCGGCAGCCTGGGCAGCACTGCGTCGGACTTCAAGGGAGAAACCTTCTCGCGCCTGGACGGCTACAAACAGGTGATCGGCAACGCCAAGGCGCCTAAGAATGATCGCGCCTATGCGCTGTTTCGCGCTATCAACTGCTATGGGCCATCGGGCTACAACAGCTGCGGCGGCGTTGATGTGGAGCCGGCCGTGCGCAAGGCGTGGTTCCGTCAGTTGAAAACCGGCTTCGCCGATACCCAGTGGGGCAAGTCCCTGCAGTACTACTGGTGAAGCACCTGTGGCTAGGCTTGCTATTACTGGCAAGCCCGGCCTTCGGCGCCGTTGACGCCCGTGACTATGACGCCTTCTGGCTGTGGAGTGGTGTCACCCCGCAACCGGTGCTCAAGCAGGCCAAGACCGTGTATATCCTCCAGGGCCAGATCAACGCCACCCGCCGCGCGCCGGGCCGTGGCGTGCAGATGATCGCCCAAGGCATCAGCGTGCCACGCCTCACCCAGGGCGACATCTGGATCGTCTACCGCGCCCACACCCTGCGCTGGCCGGAACCCGTCTACACACAACTGCTCGGGCAAGTGCAACGCTGGCGCGATGCGGGCAACCCGGTGGTCGGTATCCAGATCGACTTCGATGCGCGTACCCAATACCTGCACGAATACGCCGAGTTCCTGCGCGACCTGCGCCAGCGTTTGCCTGCCGAGTTGCGCCTGAGCATCACCGGCTTGATGGACTGGAGCAGCAACGCCGACCCGGCGGCCATCGCCCAGCTCAAGGGCGTGGTGGATGAAGTGGTGGTGCAGACGTACCAAGGCCGCCACAGCATCCCGGATTACGCGGCGTACTTGCCACGCATGGATCGGCTGGGGCTGCCGTTCAAGATTGGCTTGATTCAGGGCGGAGAGTGGCAAGCACCGGGGTATCTGAAGGACAGCGAGTGGTTTCGAGGCTATGTGGTGTTTTTGCAAAACCCCTGATGCGTTCAATCTGTAGCTTTGCCGCTCAGCGCCCAGCGGTTTGTAGCGGGTAAACCGATTCCCAGCCTCCGCCCAACGCTTTGTACAGGCCAACCATGGCCAGGGACACGCCGGTCGAGCTTTCCACCCATTGCTCTTGCGTGGCCAGCAGCGCGCTCTGCACAGTGAGCACGTTGACGAAATCCACCACGCCTTCCACGTACTGCTGCTGCGCGGTGCTCAGGGCAATCTGGTTCTGCCGCACGGCTTCGGCGAGGCTGTCGCGGCGCAGTTGGCTGGCGTTGTAGCGGGTCAATTGGTCGTCGATCTCATGCCAGGCCCGCAGCACGGTTTGCTGATACGCGAGCGCCGCTTCCTGTTGTTGGGCTTCGCGCAGGTTCAACATGCCTTGCAGGCGCCCGCCGTTGAACAGCGGCAAGCTGAACTGCGGCCCGAAGGCAAAAGCGCGGGAGCCCCAGGAACCGAGATCCGAGAGTTGCATGGCCTGGGAGCCGAGGCTGCCGGACAAGGTGATGCGCGGGTAGAAGTCGCCTTTGGCAACGCCGATGCTGGCGGTCGCGGCGTGCAGGCGGGCTTCAGCCTGGCGGATGTCCGGGCGGCGCTCGGCCAGTTCCGACGGCAGGCCAATCGCAACCTGGCGCTGGGTTTGCGGCACGGCGGCGTCCTTGGACAACTGCGCGTGCAGGGCCTGCGGCGGCTCGCCCATCAACAGGCTGAGGGCATTGATCAGTTGGTCCTGACGCTGTTGCAGATCCGGCAGCCGCGCTTCGATGGCCGCGACCTGGGCGGCGGCTTCGGCGACGTCCAGGTCGGTCGCCACGCCGTCGGCCAGGCGCAACTGTGACAGCTTGAGGCTGTGGCGGGCGACGTCGAGGTTCTGCTCGGTGACGGCGCGGGTGTTCTGTACACCGCGCAGTTGGATGTAGTCCTGGGCGGTCTCGGCGAGTACCGACAACAGCACAGCGCGGCGGTCGTCTTCGGCGACTTGCAGGGTGGCGTCAGCGGCTTCGGTTTCGCGTTTCACACGGCCCCAGAAGTCCAACTCCCAAGAGGCAGAAAAGCCCATGTCCCACTGGTTGAACGCCGAACGACCGTTGTTGCCGGACGGGTCGCTTAGGCCTTTGCCGCTGTTGCGTTGGCGCAGGTAATCACCGTTGGCGCTGAGGTTGGGATAACGCTCGGCTGTGGTCACCTGGCGTACGGCACGGCTTTGGTGCAGGCGACTGCTGGCCAGTTTCAGGTCAAGGTTATCGGTGAGCGCGCGACGGGTGAGGGCCGAGAGTTGCGCGTCGTGAAACACATCCCACCAGCGCTCCTGCAAGGGATCGCTGACGGCACGGCTGGTCGCCTGACGACCCTGGGGCTCGTTCCATTGCGACACTGGCAGGCTCTGGGGCTTGTGGAAGTCCGGGCCGACCGTACAGGCACTCAGGCTGATAAGGCTCAAGGTGAGCCAGGCAATTCGCTTCATTGCTGGGCCACCTCACGCTGCTGCGCAACGGGCTGGGTGTCGACGCTGGCTTCCACCGACATGCCGACCCGCAGGCGTTCGGTGAGTGCCTGGTTGGGTTCGAGGACGATCTTCACCGGAATCCGCTGCACGACCTTGGTGAAGTTGCCGGTGGCGTTGTCGGGTTTGATCGAGGCGAACGTCACGCCCGTCGCAGGCGCGAGGCTTTCCAGATGGCCGTTGAGCAACTCACCGTCGAGGCTGTCGACGCGCACCTGCACGGCCTGGCCGGCGTGCATATGGGAAAGCTGGGTTTCCTGGAAGTTGGCCACCACGTACGCCTCTTCCAGCGGCACCACCGCGAGGATCTTGCTGCCCGGCGTCACATACGCGCCAACGCGCACCGCACGTTCGCCGACCATGCCATCCACCGGCGCGACGATGCGCGTGTAGGACAGTTGATAACTGGCCAATTCCAGCGCGGCCTGGGCACGCTTGAGCCCACCTTCGGCGGCATCGCGCTGGGCGGTGAGGATCTCCACTTGCTTGCGTTCGGCCGCCAGCACCGCCGTCGCGTTCGCCAGGCGCGCGGTGGCCTGGTCGATGCGGGTCTTGGCTTGCTGGGCGTTCTGCACGGTGCCGGCGCCTACACCGGCGAGGTGGTTGTAGCGATTGAGTTCGTGTTCGGCGAAAGCCACTTCGGCGCGGTCCGCTGCGACGGTGGCCTGGGCCTGGGCGATCACCGAGCTTTGGCGCTCGAGGGTGGCGGTGGCATTTTTCAGTTGGGCCTGGGCGACCAACGTATCAGCGTCGGCAGCCTGGGCGGCGGCGCGGAAATCGCGGTCGTCGATCAGCGCCAACAGTTGCCCGGCCTTAACGCGCTGGTTGTCCTCCACCAGCACCTCTTTGATGAAGCCCGCCACGCGCGGCGCCACGAGGGTGAAGTCAGCGGCGACGAAGGCGTCGTTGGTGGTCTGGCGCTTGCTGCCGAGCACGCCCGGCGCGACCAGGTACACCAGCACGCCGACGGCGAATACCGCGATAACGGAGACGGCAATTTTGTCTTTGCGTTTCATGAGCAGTCCTTTCAATCAAGTCGGTGCACGAGGCGGGAAAATCCGCGTGGGCATCCAGAAAATCAGCAGGATCAACGCCGCCGCGACTGCGGCCATGACGTAATAGAGATCCGAAGAGGTCAGCACCACGGCCTGCTCGTGCAGACGGTGCGCCAAGCCCGGCGCGTCGCCGTCGGCCAGGGGTGAGTTGCCCAGGCGGTCCACCAGCAGGGTCGAATGGAAGTGCAGGCGCTGGGTGGTCAAGGTGTCGAGCACGCCGGTGGCAATCACGGCGGCCAGGCCTTTAATGGTGTTGAACCAGGCTGAGGCGAACGGGCCGTCCGTTGGCTGGATGCTGCCGGTGGAGAGCATCAGCAGCGGCAACACGGCCATCGGTTGTCCGAAAATTTGCAGCAGGTACAGGCCGTAGAAGTCATCGCGAATCCACGCCGAGGTCAGGTGCGCACTGCCCACGCAGCACAGCACCAGCATCCCCAGGCCGATCCCGAGCACCCAGCGGCAATCGACCCAGCGCAGGTTGCACAGCGCCGCCACCAGCGGCAGCGCGATCAATTGCGGGATCGCCATCAACAGCATCACCGGCGCGGTTTGCAGCGGACGGTACCCCTGGACCTGGGCGAGAAAACTCGACGGGATGATGATCACCGAGGTCAGCACCATCAGCACGCCCGCCAGCACAATCAGGGCGAACGACAGGTTGCGCAGCCCGAGCATCTGCAATTTGAAAAACGGCATCGGGTGCGACCACTCATTCACCATGAACAGCACCAACAACACGCTGCCACCCGACAGCAGGAAGGTGATCAGGCCCGACTCGAACCAGTCAAGGCGATTGCCTTGCAGGATGCCGATCACCAGCATGCAGATCGCCGGGAAGCCCAACAGCAGGCCGCGCCAGTTGAACTGCTTGAAGCGCTCCAGGCGCAGCGGGTCCTGCGGCAACCCGTAGGCCACGGCGGCCATGGCCAGCAGACACGGCGCAACGATCTGCCAGAACGCCCACTGCCAGCCGACGTACTCGGTCCACAGCGCCGCCAGCGGCGTGCCCAGGCTCGGGCCGAAGGTGGCAGTGAGGGCGTAGCCGGCCAGGCCGTACAGCTTGACGTTGGCCGGCAGGAAACGCAGCGCCACGGTCATCAGCATCGGCGGTAGCGCACCACCGGCCAGGCCTTGCACGGTGCGCAGCACCAGCAGGCTTTCGTAGTTCGGCGCGAACGGGCACAGGATCCCCAGCACCGTAAACACTCCGATCGCCCAGAGGGTGAAGCGGCGCAGGGAAAAAGTCACCGAACACCAGGGTGCGAAGGCCATGGCTGATACCGAGGTGGCGGTGTAGGCCGCGACCAGCCAGGTGCCTTCGTCGAACCCGATGTACAGCGCGCCGCGAATATCGGCGAGGGCTACTTTGGTGACCATCTCGTTGAGACCGGAGACCAGCACCGCCAGCAACACGCCGACCAGCCCGATGATGATGCGCGGGCCGAACACGGGCGGGGTCATGGCAGTGGGCTTGGCTGCGGCCGCAAGGGTGGGTGCAGCGAGGGACGTCATGAACAAGTAGCTCGAATGATAAATACCCGAGCAGTTTAATCAGGCACAAACATGACAAAAAGTTACTTGTTGGCAGTGTGTAACTGCACCAGACGCAACAATCACGATAAACACCAACCTCTGTGGGAGCTGGCTTGCCGGCGATAGCGGTGGGTCAGTGATCCATTTGGAACAGTCAGACCGCAATCGCAGGCAAGCCAGCTCCCACATTCACCGAGTTCACTTCAGGCCGGCTGGGCTTCGAGCCACGTGGCGTGGCAGCTCTCGCGCAGGGTTTCGCGCAGCCATTTGTGGGCGGGGTCTTTGTCGAATCGCGGGTGCCAGGATTGGGCCAATACCAGCGTCGGCAGCGAGATAGGCAGGGCGAACGCGCGCAGTGGCAGCTTCAGGCGATTGGCACTCAACAGCGCCTCCTTAGGCACCGGCAGGATCAGGTCGGAGTCGGGCAGCATGAACATCGCGCCGTGAAAGCCTGGGGCGATCATCGCCACGCGGCGCTCCAGGCCCTGGGCATTCAGCGCGGTATCGATCGGCCCCCGTGCGATGCCGCGCCGCGAGATGCTGATATGGGAATAACTGGCGAAACGTGCGGCGGTGATTTCTTCGTCGAACAACGGGTGGTCTTCCCGCGCCAGGCCGACGAAGGTGGTGGAGAACAGATTCTGCACCTTCACTTCGGGGCTGGCCGGCATGGTGTTGCTCACGCGTAAATCCAGGCGCCCTTCGCGCAGGGCCTCGTCATCGGTGTCGCCTTCGGGCACGAAGCACAGCTCGCACAGGGGCGCCAGGCGCTCCATGGTGTCGAACAGCCGCCCGCCGTATACGCCGATAAAGAAGTCATTGGCGCGCACGCTGAAGCGGCGGCGCAAGGTGCTGAGATCCACTTGGTCCGCCGAGCGGAACAGCAACGCCGCCTGCTCGACGACGTTGCGCACCTGACCTTGCAGCTGCAGCGCCTTAGGCGTGGGCACCAGGCCGCGACCGGCGCGCACCAGGATCGGGTCGCCCACCGCTTCGCGAATACGCGTCAGGGTGCGGCTCATGGCCGCCGGGCTGAGGTTCATGCGGCGCGCGGCGCCAACCACACTGCCCTCGTCGAGCAAGGCGTCGAGGGCGACCAGCAGGTTCATGTCCGGTAGTTGCATGCCAAGCACTCGTGATCAACAAGGCGTGAATTGAGCGCAATCGTAGCAGGCTTTACAGGTAAGGCTTCACGTTGCGGGGCAGGTAGTCCGCAAAGGCGGCTTTGGGATGGGCCTGGCATTTGCGCACGATGTCCGGCAGGGCATTTTCCAATTCGTCGGCGCGAGTCAGGCCTTCGTTGTAGTCGCTCTTACCGCTCAGCGCCGGGAACATCACCGCGACTCGGGTAATGGCAAAGCTCTTCATTGCGATCAAGGGGCGCGTGGGATGTTCGCGACGGAACTGGCTGACTTCTTCGGTCAGCGCGCTGCAGGATTGGTAGGTGGTCTGGGTAAAGGTCAGTTGAGTGGTTTCCTTTCTCACCGGTTCGGGTGTGAACACCATATCGTTTTGCGCCTGGAGCACTGCGGGCCGATCGGCCTCTACCGTCCAGGGCTTGAAACGCCATAGCGTGGCCGCCGCCACGGCGGCTTCACCAAACGCCGGCTTGGTGGCGCTGAGCGCTTTGACGTCGCTGACCGTACCGTCGTTATGAATGTTCAGGCTGATGCGTGCGTGCCCCTGGGTGGCTATCAGGTGGCTGGGGTAAAGCGGCTTGGGCATGGTGACCACTTCAGGCACGAATTCCGCCAGAACCGAAGTCGACAAACACAAAGCCGCCGCCAACACAAAAAACCGCATCGTCGTAAATCCTTTTACCGGGCACACCTGACGCCAGGGCGACGTCAGATTTGGCCGGCATTATCGGGTTCACGGCGGACAAAGAGCAATCATTCCTGTTTAGCGCTGCATGCCCCAGCGCTTCACGGTCAGGCGCTCGAACGTGTCAAACACCAGATTTTCCACAAGCAGGCCGATCAGGATCACCACCGCCAGCCCGGCAAACACCTTGTCGGTGTACAGCTCGTTGCGGTTCTGGAAAATGTACCAACCCAGCCCACCCTTGCCGCTGGTAGCACCGAACACCAGTTCGGCGGCGATCAATGTGCGCCAGGCAAAGGCCCAGCCAATCTTGAGACCCGCAAGGATCGATGGCAGCGCCGCAGGGATGAGGATGAACAGCACAAAACGCATGCCCTTGAGACCGTAATTACGGCCAGCCATGCGCAGGGTTTCGGACACGCCGAGGAACCCCGAATAGGTATTGAGCGCCAACGCCCACAGCACCGAATGCACCAGCACGAAGATCAGGCTGTTCTGCCCCAGGCCAAACCACAGCAGCGCCAGCGGCAGCAACGCAATGGCCGGCAGCGGGTTGAACATCGAGGTCAGGGTGCTCAGCAGGTCGCGGCCCAGTTGGGTTGATACCGCCAAGGTGGTCAGGGCAAACGCCAGCACAATGCCGATCAGGTAGCCCTTGATCAGCACCACCAGCGAAATGCTGACTTTGCTGAGCAATTCACCGCTGAGCAGGCCGTCGTACAGTGCGTGAAAGGTCTGCAAGAAGCTCGGCAACAGCAGGTCGTTGTTCTGATAACGCGCAACGGCTTCCCAGAGGATCGCGAGCACGATCAGGATCAGGCCCTTGCGCAGCCAGCCTTGTTGCCACAAACGTTGACGCAGCGGCAGCTCGCGTTCCACGGGGACACTGAGCAACGGCTCGAGGGTGATTTCGTATTCCTGGCGCATGGGTTGTCCCTTCAGTAAGCGATGCGGATATCGGCGAAACCCAACTCGCGTTCGGCCTCGGGCGCTTCATCGAACAGCAGGCGATGAATGCGCCGCGCCGACGCCTGGAACTCCACGCCACCGAGGCTGTGCAGGTCGTATTGATGGCTGTGGATTTCCGCGCGCACGCGCCCCGGGTGCGGCGACAGCAACAGGATGCGATTACCCACCACCAGCGCTTCCTCAATGGAGTGGGTGACGAACAGCAGGGTGAAACGCACTTCTTCCCAGAGCAGCAGCAACTCTTCCTGCATCTTGCGCCGGGTCAGCGCGTCGAGGGCGGCGAAGGGTTCGTCCATCAACAGGATTTTCGGCTGCATGGCCAGGGCACGGGCGATGGCGACACGGGCTTTCATACCGCCGGAAAGGGTGTGCGGGTAGGCATCGGCAAAGGCGGTGAGGCCGACTTTGTCGAGGTAGTGCAGCGCGCGTTCTTCGGCTTCGGCGCGCTTCAAGGTTTTCGAGGCCAGCAGCGGAAACATCACGTTCTGTTTGACGGTCTTCCACGGCGGCAACTGGTCGAATTCCTGGAACACCACGATACGGTCCGGGCCTGGTTGCTCGACCTTCTGGCCCAGCAAGCGGATCTCGCCTTCGCAGGGTTTGATAAACCCGGCGATGGATTTGAGCAAGGTGGACTTACCGCAGCCCGAAGGGCCGAGCAGCACGTAGCGATCGGCCGGGTCGATCTCGAAACTCACCTGGTGGGTGGCCCGCACCACGCGCTCGGGGGTGCGGTATTCCAGGCTCACGTTATCCACCGCCAGCAGCGGGCCGGTGGTGTGCAGGTTGCTGGCCGCGTGGCCTTGCAAAGGCGCGTTCATCTCAACTTCCTTGCAGGGGCTTGGCGTCCTGGAAGAAATAGTCCTTCCACGATTCAGGCTTGTTCTTGATGGCGCCAACGCGGTAGAGGAATTCCGCCAGCGGGTAAGTGTTTTTCGGCGTGACGCTGAATTCGAACTGCGGGTTGTCGATGATTTTCAGCAACTCGGCGCGGTCGATCTTGGCGTTGGTGACACGGATGTAGGTGTCCGCCGCTGCGCCTTTGTCGTTCTGGGCGAACTGCGCGGCTTCGGTCAATGCCTCGACGAACGCCTTGTAGGTTTTCGGGTTGTCGTTGCGAAATTTCTCGGTGGCGAACAGCACCGTCGGCGAGTTCGGGCCGAGCAGGTCGTAGGTGTTCAGCACCACGTGCACGTTCGGGTTGGCCAGGGCCTGGTCCTGGAACGGTGGGTTGGAAAAGTGCCCGGTGAGCTCGGTGCCGCCTGCGATCAGCGCGGCGGTGGCATCCGGGTGCGGGACGGCAACGGTGTACTTGTCGAGGCGATTGAATTCCTTGTCACCCCATTGTTTGGCCGCCGCGTATTGCAGGAAACGCGACTGCACCGACACGCCCACCGCCGGTACGGCAATGCGATCTTTCTCGGTGAAATCGGCGATGGTCTTGACCTTGGGGTTGTTGCTGACCAGGTAGTACGGGAAGTTGCCCAGGGAAGCGACGGCCTTGACGTTCTGCTTGCCGTGGGTGCGATCCCAGATGGTCAGCAGCGGGCCGACACCGGCACCGGCAATATCGATGGAACCGGAGAGCAGTGCGTCGTTGACTGCCGCGCCGCCAGACAGCTGAGTCCAGTCCACCTTGATGTCGATGCCTTCCTGCTTACCGTATTTCTCGATCAGGTTCTGGTCGCGTACCACGTTGAGTAACAGGTAGACGATGCCGAACTGCTCAGCAATGCGAATCTCGCCTTCGGCCTGCGCGGCCGCTGGCGCGACCAGGCTGCCGGCCAGCAGGCTGAGACCCAGGCCGACGGTCGCGGCCAGCCGTGCAAATGGAATGTTCCTGGACATGGTCATGCTCCGAATCAGAAAGGCGCGTCGCCCTGGATGGTGGTACGAAACAGCTTGCGGCGCAGATGGCTCGGGCAACCGGCGGCCAGGTGGATCAGCGAACGGTTGTCCCAGAACACCAGATCGTGGGGCTGCCACTGGTGGCGGTAGATGTTTTGCGGCAACACGCTGTGCGCATAGAGTTGGGCCAGCAGGTCGCGGCTTTCGTCCTCCGGCAGGCCGACGATGCGGGTGGTGAAACCTTCACTGACAAACAGCGCTTTGCGGCCGTTTTCCGGGTGAGTGCGCACGATGGGGTGCACGACTTCCGCCACCTGGGCAAGCTGCTCAGGGGTCAACGTGGGGCGCCAGTTGCCTTCGAATTTGGTTTCGCTGTAGCGCGCGGTGTAGGAATGGGCGGCACTGCGACCTTCGACGGCGTTGCGCAAGTGCTCGGGCAATTGGTCCCAGGCTTTGTGCATATCGGCGAACAAGGTGTCGCCGCCTTCAGAGGGCAGCTCCTGAGCGTGCAGCATCGAGCCCAGGCTCGGCAGTTCTTTATAGGACAGGTCCGAATGCCAGAACTTGCCCGCGTCCCCCAGGCCGATGGACTGGCCGTTTTCGATGATGTTGGAGACGATCAGGATTTCCGGATGGTTGGCCAACAGGAACTGTTTGAGCACATGGATCTGCAGCACGCCAAAGCGACGGCTGAAGGCGATCTGTTGCTCGGGGGTGATGCGTTGGTCACGGAAGACCACGACATGATGGTCCAGATGTGCGCGGTGGATGCGCGCGAAATCTTTGTCGTTGATCGCACGGGTCAAGTCCAGGCCAATGATCTCGGCACCGACACTGCCGGGAAGTGGGCGAATCTCGAAGGTTTGGTGGGTAGGGATCGCTGTTGGAACAGTAGAGGCGGCGGACATGAGTTCACTCCCGGTCAGACAGGAGAGTGACTTTATAGATATAAGAGCGGCATTTTAAATACCGATAATGAATATCTATAGACAGGAATGTTCCGGCGAAAAGGCGCTTTCGGCGGCCGGGATGGCATAAATCAGCGAAGCGAAACGTTCAGCTGTAAGACGCCGTAGAAACGCTGTGTGGGCGCCAAGAACCGCGTGTTTAGCCGCTTACAAGCCGAAAAGCTTGCCCGTTTGACAACCCGGCAGGCAGTCTCTAGTGTGCATTGGATCCAATTAGCCACACTCATTCTAGTAAGGAGGATAGCGTAGCCGTGACGCAGAAGCCGAACCCTTTGAACAGCATCAAGATCAGCGGGCCGATTCCCGCCCACCTTGCCCGCTCCGTAATTGAAGAAACCTTGCGTAACGCCATTCTCGATGGCCGGTTGCCGTGTGGTACCGCCATGCGCCAGCAAGAGCTGGCCAGCCTGTTCGGGGTCAGCCGCATGCCAGTCCGCGAAGCCTTGCGCCAGTTGGAGGCACAGTCATTGCTGCATGTGGTGACGCACAAGGGCGCAGTGGTTGCGCCGCTGATTGAGGACAACTCGGCTGAGACCTATGCCTTGCGCATTCTTCTGGAGTCGGAAGCGCTGCGCTTGTCGACCCCGTTGCTGACCGCCGCCGATATTGCCGAGGCGAATACCTACATCGATGCCTTGGAACGGGAGAAAGACTACACCGAGATTGGCCGCCTGAATCGACTGTTTCACATGGTCCTGTATGGCAAGGCTCCTAACCAGCGGCTGCTCAAGCTGGTCGAACACGGTTTGAATGAAGAGGAGCGTTTTTTGCGCTTCAACCTTGAAGCGATGGGGCTGGGCGAGACATCCCAGGAAGATCACCGTGAACTGCTGAACCTGGTGGCGCAGAAGAAGCTCGACGAAAGCATCCTGGCACTGCGCAATCACCTGACGCGCGGCATGGAAGTCATCGCGAACTATCTCAATGGCCTTGAAGAAGCCGATAGGTAGGTTTCCACCGCAACGCTCGACCCCCTGCGTTGCGGGGCTCCCCCCTCAAGGAGAGCGCCGCGTCAAGATGACGTGATTAAAACAACTTGATTAAACTAAACCTGCTTCTACCCAAGAAACTTCCCACCTTTAAAACGCACTTTACACACCACATGTAACTTCTCGAAAAAACATCCAGTGCACTTATAAGCTCACCCAAACGTTTAATCAGCTTATTATCTTCCGCTGAACATTAAACTTTTCAACTGTCCGTATCCATCCAGGCCTATGGCGCGCCTTGCGCGTGGCCTGACTGAACGCTACTTGTCTACTTCCGGCTGCAAAAGCCATCACTGCTTCACGAGCAGTCGCGACAACTTATAGGCATCAACCATGTATCAAACTTTGCTTGAGCAAAAAAAACAGCTGTTATGCAGCCATCTGTTATTTGATGAAATAACTTCACTGGGTAAGTTACAACTTTTCATGGAGAGCCACGTATTTGCGGTATGGGACTTCATGACCCTCACCAAACGCCTGCAACAGGACCTGACGTGCACGCGGCTACCCTGGCTTCCCCCGACCGATCCACACGCTGCCCGATTGATCAACGAGATCGTGCTGGGTGAGGAGTCCGACGAGCATCCTGAGCGAGGCTATAGCAGCCACTTCGAGCTGTACCGTGAAGCAATGGTCGAAGTGGGCGCCAGCACCGCCGCCATCGATGCCTTTATTACGCTGCAACGCGGAGGCATCGAGGCCCACGCAGCCTTGCAACAGATCGATGTACCGCAAGGCGTGTCCCGCTTCGTCGAGGACACGTTGCTTATCGCGTTAAATGCCCCGACCCATTGTGTCGCCGCAGCGTTCCTGCACGGCCGTGAGAGTGTAATCCCGGCCATGTTCGAACGTCTGTTGCAAGGTAACGGGATCATCAATCAACAGGCGCCTATCCTGGGCCACTACCTGAACCGTCACATCGAATTGGATACCCAGGGCCATGAGCCAGCGGCGCAACAGTTACTGCAACGCCTGATTGGCGCCGACGCGTGCCGCAAAGAAGAAGCTGCGGGCGCTGCACTCAACGCGGTGGAAAACCGCATCACCTTCTGGGACTCGGTGCGTGCCTCGTTGCAAGGGGGCATCCATGAATACCGCTGACTATCGCTCCATCGCTGAGGATTGGGAGTGCCGTGCAACCATTCGCACACGTCCTCGCCGCGTGCTGGAAAACGACGGCAATCTGATCTATCCATTGTGTCGCCAGCCACTGGTAGTGGGCGCGACGTTTCTCGAGCACTGCTCGCAATGGCGCGATTTTGTGCTGGTGCAAAGCTTCTATAAATTCATCAATGACGTAGTTATTTTCGAAACCGAGATCGTCGACAAGACCGCCCGCCGCATTGCCAAGAACCGCTTCGCCATCACCTTCCCCCTCGCCTGTCGCTACGACGCAATGACCATCGTGGTGGACGAGGATTACCATGCCCTGGTCGCACTGGATTTCCTGCAACAGACCGTGGCAATGACCGGTATAGAACCGCTCGAACTGCCGGCACAAATCGAGCTCAGTCGCGCCCTGCCGGCAGCACAGGCGCAGGCCCCGGCACACCTGCGTGACGCGGTTGAGTTGATTGGCGTGGCCATCGCCGAAAACACGGTGACCCATGACGTCGCCGCCTTCGCCAAGGACGACAGCGTCAAGCCGTCGGTCCGCGGCATGATGGCCGATCATCTCTCTGACGAAGGGCGTCATGCGCAATTCTGGACACGCCTGGTACGCCTCTACTGGCAAGCGGCGAGCCCGGAGGATCGCGACAGCATCGCCCACGTGCTGCCAACATTCTTGAGCCACTACCTGACCAACGACCTGCAGAAGTCCTTCGACCTGCAACTGATCGAACGTCTGGACGTGAACCCCGACATCCGTCAGGCGCTGACGCGAGAAATAAACGCGCTGGATTTCCCCATCACCCGACAACACCCACTGATCGGTAACATCACAGGTTTTCTGCAGCGTAGCGGCTTGCTGCAGACACCCAGCGTGACACAGGCATTGAGTGACTATTTGCCCCTGGCCGGGAGAGCGGCATGAGATGCCTGACCATTGGATGGGTCGGTGTCAGCCAAGCCCTGAAGAGCGTGAAGCACCTGCTGGAGCAGTACGGCCATCGGTCTGGTGATGAGGCCGCCGACTGGGTGATCGAAGACGGGAGCCAGCCAGTACCCCGGCGCTTGTCCGAAGCCTCCCGCATCAGCTTGCGCGTGGGCATCGGCGCTCTGACTGAATACGGGCTGCCCGCCGTACAGTTGCGCGGCTATGACCGCAACAGGCGCCTGCTTGCCGCGCTGGACCTTGCCGAAGAGCCCAGTGGGAACGGCCAGCGACTGCGTTTGCACGCAACCCGGGTGCTGGCGGAATGGGTTGCCTTGCACATCAGTCGTGTTGCACGTGACCCTGAGTATTTGCCCCCAGAGGCCTGCGCCAATGCCTGGCCTGAGCAAGGCATGCAGGGGCTGGAAGCGGTGGCGTTTCTGCATCGGTTTAATCGCACGGCGGACCCGGCCGTGTGGCAGGCAGCCCAGGTGCCGGTGATCGAGCGATTGCAGGCCAGCCTTCTCACCTTCGCCGAGCGACCTGCCCTGAACATTGCGGGCAATGTGACGACTTACCGGCAACTGCAGATTCAGGTGCTCGCCATCCAGCAGCGGCTGGAACGGCTACTGGAGGGCATTGAGGCACCCGCCGTAGTCGGTGTTTGCCTGGAAAAATCCATCGCGTTGTACGCCAGTATTCTCGCAGTGCTCGGCTGCGGCGCAGTGTACCTGCCGTTGGCGCCCGACCACCCATCACAACGCCAGCAGGCCATGCTGGAAAGTGCAGGCGCCCGCGTATTGCTGGATGAAGGCAGCCATCCATTGCGTGAGCACTTCGTTTCGCTGGACGTTGGCAATCTCGGCGCGCCAGACACTGCACGACCATTGCGGCCTCCTTGCATCGACCTTGAAGCACCTTGCATGGCGCTCTTCACCTCAGGCACCACGGGACGGCCCAAGGGTGTACTGCTCGGCCAGGACAATCTCGCCCATTTCAGCGCTTGGTTTGCCAGCCAAATGGCGCTGAGTGAACGGAGTCGTGTGCTGCAGTTCGCCTCGGTGAATTTCGATGCATCGCTGATGGACATTTTCCCCAGCCTGATCGCCGGCGCGGAGTTGATCATCCCCAGCGAGACGCAACGGCGCGATCCGCAGCAATTGGTCGAGCTGATTCGGCAACAGCGCATCACCCATGCGTTCTTGCCGCCGGCGCTGCTCAGCCTCCTGCCGCTTGATAAACCCTTGGGCCTGACGCATCTGTTGACCGGCGGCGATGCCTGCGAGCCTTATGTGATCGAACGCTTGGCAGGCCAATGCCACCTGCACAACCTCTACGGTCCCACCGAAGCGACGGTACTGGTCACCCATCGGATCCTGCAAGCCGGGGATGGCAATCGCAACCTGGGCCGCCCCATCGCCAACAGCCAAGTGCTGATCCTCGACGATAACCTGCAACCGGTGGACGAACAGGTGATGGGCGAGCTGTACATCGTCGGCCCTGGGGTAGGCCTGGGGTATTTAAATGCAACGCAGTTGCCCGACGACCCTTTCATGACGCTGGCCCTGCCGGGTGGCAAGCCCCTGCGGGCCTATCGCAGTGGCGACCTTGCGAAGTGGACGGCCGAGGGTATCGAGCTGGGCGGCAGGCGCGATGCGCAGGTGAAGATTCGCGGAATCCGGGTCGCACCTCAGGAAATCGAACAGTGCCTGCGCGACAGTCGACTGTATCGCCAGGTGGCGGTGGTCATTGATAGTGAACGCAAGATTCGTGGTGTCGTCGCCCAACCGGAGCCTGGCGCCACGCTAGCCGGCTTGAAACAGCATGCACGGCAGTGGCTGCCTGATTACCTGCAGCCCGACCTGTGGGCCGAGCTACCCAGCCTGCCTTGCTCCAGTAACGGCAAGGTCGACCGCCAGGCCTTGCTGGCGTTGCCGGCCCACCCCACGTTGAATAGCGCCGGGCAGGCTGCGCAAACGCCCCTTCACATGCAACTGGTGGCGTTATGGCGTGAGTTGTTGCGGTTGCCAGTGGGCGAGCTGTCAATTGATGACAGCTTCTTCAATCTCGGCGGCCACTCCATGTTGCTGTCGATGTTGTTGCTGCGTATCCGCGAGCAGTTTGGCCGCAGCCTGCCGTTGAACCGCTTCTTTGAAGCACCAACGATTCGCACGCTTGCGCTGCTGATCGAGGATGGGGCGCTGCCTGAAGCAGCTTCCGGCCAGGCGCTTCAGGATGCACAGAGGGAAGACGTTGTTCAGGTACTGCCTGTAGAGCGCGTCGGTGATCGCAACAAAGTGATCGTGACAGGCGCAAACAGTTTTATCGGTGTGCATATCGTCGAGGCGCTGTTGGCCAATGGTGCAACCCACGTGGCGTGCCTGGTGCGGGAGCTGCCGGGACAAGCCGCAAACACGCGATTCGCTCAGGCGTTGCGCGAACACCGTCTTGAACACTTGGACTTGAGCAGGGTGCAGGTCTATGCCGCGGATATCAGCCAACCACGCCTGGGCTTGGCTTGCGATACGTATGAGCACCTTGCACGGGACTACGGTGTGCTCGTGCACAACGCCGCGCGGGTCAATCACGTGATGGACTACGCCTCGTTGGTAAAGGACAACGTCGCCCCCCTGCTGGAATGCCTGCGCTTGTGTGAGACCCACTGCAAGAAAGTGCTCAATTTCATCTCGACCTTGTCCGCCTGCAGCGACACCGACGCACATGGCCACGTCCTCGAAACCCCGGCCGCGCAGACCCTGCCGATCTACATCAAAAATGGCTACAACTTGTCCAAGTGGGTCGCTGAGCGCTGGCTGGGGCGCGCGGTCAAGCAAGGTTCCTGGGTGAACATTCACCGCCCGGGAAACATCAGTTTCAACAGCCGGAGCGGTGTGTGTCAGCCGCAGAAAAATCGCCTGATGCTGATGCTAAAAGGCTCGCTGCAATTGGGCTTGGTGCCCCGTTTGGAAGTGAACTTCGACCTGATGCCTGTGGATTTTTTTGCTCGGTTTCTCGCGTTCCACCGCGGCCATTTTGAAGCGAGGCGAAACGTCTTCAACCTGCATAACCCACAGCCTTTGAGCTGGGATCAATATTTGGATGCATTCAGCCGGGCGGGCTACGAATTCGAGCGCGTCAGTGTCGCGCACTGGCAAAGGGCGCTGCGCACGGTAAGCCGCGAAAACGCGCTGTTTGGCGTACTGGGCTTTTATCTGGACGGGCTGGGGGACGACATTGGCGACACCTCAATGATCCACTGCAACAACGCACGCCGGGCAGTGGAAGCAATGGGTACCCACTACCCCGAAAAGAGCGCGTCGCTGCTGCAAAGGGGCTGCGACTACCTCAAGGCTATCGGCTTTCTTTGAACGGATTAAGGACAACCTCATGAAACCGCTGCAACCCGATACATTGATTCACAACCCAACTGGCATGCCGGTGGTGGCCTCTGTCGTGGTCAACTGCGAGGCCATGCGACTGTGGGGGGTGGTGGGTCACTTTGCAGGCTTTGATGCCTTTATTCCGGCCCTGTCGCACATCGAAATGACGGGGGAAGGCGTGGGCGCTTTGCGCACCAAGTTTTTCCACGATGGTCATCGCGTCGTGGAGCAACTCAATAGCCGGGACGAAGATGCCATGAGCATGACCTGGACAACGATTTATAACACGCTGGGCGTAGCTCGATTGTGGGCGGCGATGCGCGTGGAAGCACTCGGTTCAAGCGGTTCAAGGGCGACCTGGACGCTGATCGGCGAGCCGGCAGAAATGGCGCAGGCGGAGTTTGAACAGTTTGTACAAACATTCGCCGACAACGCTTTGGGAAATGTGCGCCATATGCTGGGTTGAGGAGCAGGAGCGAGAGGGCTCGCTCCTGTTCAATCACCGTCAGATCTTGAAACTGTCGACCAGCTGTTTCAAGCGGCTGGCCTGCTGGGATAGCGCATCGCAGTCCTTCAATGTTTCGTTGAGATTGGTCACGCCTTGCTGGTTCAGCAGGTTGATCTGATTGATGTCGACATTGAGTGTTTCCACTACTGCAGTCTGCTCTTCGGTGGCGGCAGCGACCGATTGGTTCATGCCATCGATTTCAACGATCCTCTTCGTCACGCTGATCAGCCGCTCACCCGCCTGGTTGGCCACCTGGACACTTTCTTCGCTGGAGGTCTGGCTGGCGTTCATCGTGCTCACCGCTTCACGCGAACCCACTTGCAACGAGGTGATCATTTTGTGGATTTCTTCAGCCGACTCCTGCGTACGGTGGGCCAGGTTACGCACTTCATCAGCGACCACGGCAAACCCGCGGCCAGCCTCCCCGGCACGGGCAGCCTCGATCGCGGCGTTGAGCGCAAGCAGGTTGGTCTGCTGGGAGATGCCTTTGATGACATCAAGAATGTGACCGATGTTGTCGGTGCTGGCATTCAGGGTTTCAATCTGCGTGCAGGACAGGCTGATCTTTTGCGACAGTTCCGACATCGCCAAAATGGTTTGCTCCACCACTTTGCGCCCATCGTCAGCCTGCTCACTGGCACCGCTCGCGTGCTGCGAGGCGTCGGCAGCATTACGCGCGATTTCCTGAGTGGCTGCGCCCAGCTCGTTGATCGCGGCAGCCACGCTGTTAGTGCGCGCGCTCTGCTCGTCGGAACCGATGATCGAGGCGTTGGACGATGCCATTACGCGCTGGGACAAGTCATGCACCTGGCGTGTTGCTGAAGACACTTCGGAGATGGAGGCGTGGATACGCTCTACGAATTGATTGAATGCACTGCCTACCTCGCCAAACTCGTCCTTGCTGGTGACGTCCAGGCGACGGGTCAGGTCGCCCTCACCCTGAGCGATGTCCTGCATGGCAACGCCCATAGTGGTCAGAGGCCGCAGCAGTACTTGGATCAGCAGGCTCAAGAGCACTGCGATCGCCACCACCGCAATCAACATGGCAATCAACGCTGATGTACGGAATTTACCCAGCGGTGCGTAGGCCTTGTCTTTATCGATCGACAGACCAATGTACCAATCCGCATCTGGCAGGCCGCTGATCGGGGTGAACGACAAAATACGATCCTGGCCATTGAGGACGACATCCTGACTGACCTTCTCGATACGCACAGGGGAGCCTGGATAGATGTCCTTAAGGTTCTTCATCACCTGGTCCTGGTCAGGACTGACGATGACCTGGCCATCGCCGCTGACCAGAAACGCATGGCCGATGCCGCCGAAATCCACAGAGTTGATGATCTTCACCAGGGTTTGCAGGCTCAGGTCACCACCGACGACACCCAGCAGTTCACCGTTCTTTTTCACCGGCATCGCGATGGTTACGATCTGCCCACCCACTGCGGCCATGTAAGGCGGGGTGAGCATGGTTTTATCAGTGGCCACAGCTTGCTTGTACCAAGGACGCTGACGGGGGTCGTAGCCATCAGGCATCTTCGCATCTGGACGCTGGGTGAACACACCGTTGGTTTGGCCGACATAGGTGAACTGGAAATTTGCTGTGAGGGCAGGTTGATCGACCAAGCCCGGGAGGTCTGCGCCAGTGCCCTGGTGGGCAATATTTTGCGACAGGCTTTCGAGTACCAGAATTCGCCCACTGAGCCAGTTCTGCACACTACTGGCGGTAAGCTCGCCGGATTGCTGGATGGAGGAATCCAGGTTTTGCTTGATGGTGCTTCGCTGCAGGTAGTCGTTGTAAAGCGTGAATAACGCGAAGGCTAGAACCACAACGCCTGACGCGGCCAACAGAATTTTATGACTGAACTTAAGATTCATTTCACCGACTTCTTTTGCCAAATGGGGGTGTGAGCGTGCCGAGTGGAACATTCCATGTAACGGTATAGGCGGACTCTCTGACCGCTCTATTTCGGTGCACGCATGGCTCATCAGGCTTTCGGCCAAAGCAGGGCAAATCTTAGGGGATTGTGAGGTATATCCTGTTTTCGCGAGAGAAACCGACCGGTGGTAGGCGATAACGGATCGGTGATGCAGAGCCTTTCAGTCGCCAGGGTCGTGCCGCAGATACGTCCGCGCAAGGCGCCTTTGTGAACTTGCTGCAACAGAGCAGGAGCTCCGGAATCAAGATGCCTCATAGGTTTTTGCATGTCATGCAATGGCCTGGTAATCGATCACTGACGACGTGAATAAATCGAACATGCTTACCGGGGATCTATCAACTGCCGCATCTCTTAAACGACAAAACCCCTGTCTGCGCTAGCAGACAGGGGTTTCGGAATTCAATCTTGACGATGACCTACTCTCACATGGGGAAACCCCACACTACCATCGGCGATGCATCGTTTCACTGCTGAGTTCGGGATGGGATCAGGTGGTTCCAATGCTCTATGGTCGTCAAGAAATTCTGTGCACCGGACCGTTGTGTTAGCAACGTGCCGGTTAAATTCATGGACTTCTACATAAACAAAACCCCTGTTTGCGTTAGCAAACAGGGGTTCTGGAATTTAATCTTGACGATGACCTACTCTCACATGGGGAAACCCCACACTACCATCGGCGATGCATCGTTTCACTAC
>NZ_JBYVMD010000059.1:0-29044 GCF_058145955.1 Pseudomonas sp. A39 | reverse complement strand
CGGATCAAGGGCGTGTATTTCTCGATCATGACCCAGGCCCTGACCTTCGCCGGGATGCTGCTGTTTTTCCGCAACGAGACCGGGTTTGGCGGGAACAACGGCTTCACCAATTTCCGCAGCATCCTGGGGTTTGGTATTACCGAGCCAGGCACGCGGGCCGTGTTGTTTGTGGCCACCGTCGCGCTGCTGGTGGCGAGTTTGTTCCTCGGCTGGCGGCTGGCACAGAGCAAGTTCGGCCGGGTGCTGACCGCGTTGCGCGATGCCGAAAACCGTCTGATGTTCTGCGGCTACGACCCCCGTGGCTTCAAGCTGTTCGTCTGGGTGTTGAGCGCCGTGCTGTGCGGTTTGGCGGGCGCGTTGTATGTGCCGCAAGTGGGCATTATCAACCCCAGCGAAATGTCGCCGACCAACTCCATCGAAGCCGCCGTGTGGGTGGCGTTGGGCGGGCGCGGCACGCTGATCGGCCCATTGCTCGGCGCCGGTGTGGTGAACGGCATGAAGAGCTGGTTTACCGTGGCCTTCCCGGAATACTGGCTGTTCTTCCTTGGGGCGCTGTTCATCATCGTCACCCTGTACCTGCCCAAGGGCGTCATCGGCTTGCTGAAGAAATGAGGAACGTCATGCTCGAACCTGTTTTTGATGCGGGCAGCGGCCGCGATGCCATCGGCCTTGGCCAGGCCGCCGGCAAGGGCCTCAACACCCGCCACGGCACCATCCTGACGCTGGAAGACATCAGCGTCAGCTTCGACGGTTTCAAGGCCCTCAACGACTTGAACCTCTACATTGGCGTCGGGGAATTGCGCTGCATCATCGGCCCCAACGGCGCGGGCAAGACCACGCTGATGGACGTGATCACCGGCAAGACCCGCCCCAGCCACGGTACCGCCTGGTTTGGTGAAAACCTCGACCTGACCGGCATGAGCGAAGTGCAGATCGCCCAGGCCGGCATCGGCCGCAAGTTCCAGAAACCCACGGTATTCGAAGCGTTGAGCGTGTTCGAAAACCTGGAGCTGGCGCAGAAGACCGACAAATCGGTGTGGGCCAGCCTGCGCGCGCGCTTGAGCGGCGAGCAGAAAGACCGTATCGAGGAAGTGCTCGACACCATCCGCCTGACGGCCTCGGCGCATCGCCAGGCGGGCCTGCTGTCTCACGGCCAGAAGCAGTTCCTGGAGATCGGCATGCTGCTGATGCAGGACCCGCAACTGTTGCTGCTGGACGAACCGGTGGCGGGCATGACTGACGCTGAAACCGAGTTCACCGCCGAACTGTTCAAGCGCCTGGCGGGCAAGCATTCGTTGATGGTGGTGGAACACGACATGGGCTTTGTCGGTTCGATTGCCGACCACGTCACGGTGTTGCACCAGGGCAGTGTGCTGGCCGAAGGGTCGCTGGAACAGGTGCAGGAAAATGAGCGGGTGATCGAGGTTTACCTCGGTCGCTGAGGCTTTATGTGGGCGCTGGCGCCCACAAGGGAATCGTGGAGGTTTTGAACATGTTGCAAGTCGACACGCTGCACCAGTACTACGGCGGTAGCCACATCCTGCGCGGGCTGTCCTTTGATGTGAAAGTCGGCGAAGTCACCTGCCTGCTCGGCCGTAACGGCGTAGGCAAGACCACCTTGCTCAAATGCCTGATGGGTTTGCTGCCGGCCAAAGAAGGTGCGGTGAACTGGGAAGGCAAAGCCATTACCGGGTTCAAGCCGCACCAGCGTGTGCACGCGGGGATTGCCTACGTGCCTCAAGGCCGAGAGATTTTTGGGCGGCTGACGGTGGAAGAAAACCTGTTGATGGGGCTCTCGCGCTTTCCGGGCTCAGAAGCCAAGGAAGTGCCCGCCTTCATCTACGAATTGTTCCCGGTGCTGCTGCAAATGAAGCACCGGCGCGGCGGCGATCTGTCCGGTGGTCAGCAGCAGCAATTGGCGATTGGCCGCGCCCTGGCCAGCCGCCCGCGCCTGTTGATCCTCGATGAGCCCACCGAAGGCATCCAGCCGTCGGTGATCAAGGAGATCGGCGCAGTGATCAAGAAACTCGCCGAGCGCGGCGATATGGCGATCCTGCTGGTCGAGCAGTTCTACGACTTTGCCGCCGAACTGGCCGACCAGTACCTGGTGATGTCCCGGGGTGAAATCGTCCAGCAAGGCCGAGGTGAAAATATGGAACGTGAGGGTGTACGTGGTCTCGTAACCATCTAATCTGTAGCCTCCTGACGATAAGCACACGCCATGAACCTGCCCGTTTCCCCTGCCCTGTTCACCCCCAGCTGGCACGCCGAGCTGGAACTCGGCTACGCGCGTTTCGGCGACACCACGCGCCCGGTAATGCGCCGCCACCTCGGCCCGCTGCGGGTGCAGAAGCACCTGTACGCCGAAGGCCCCGAGGTGTGCCAGCACATTATCGTGCACCCGCCTGGCGGGATTGCCGGCGGTGATCGCCTGGATATCAGCGCCCATGTCGGCGCCGGCGCCTGGGCGCAATTGACCAGCCCTGGCGCGGCCAAGTGGTACCGCGCCGGCGGCCCGGCGTATCAGCAACTGGACCTCTGTGTGGAAGCCGGCGCCACGCTGGAGTGGCTGCCCCAGGAAACCATCGTCTTCAGTGCCGCCCAGGCCGAACTCACCACGCGTATCGAACTGCACGGCGATGCGCGGCTGTTCTACTGGGATGTGGTCGCCCTGGGGCGCCCGGCCAGCAATGAGCGTTTCGACCTCGGCCACTTCCAATCGCACCTGGATATCCGCCGCGACGGCCAGTTGCTCTGGCACGAGCGCCAGCGCATTGTGGGCGCCGACGGCCTGCTCGACTCGCCCATCGGCCTGGACGGCCAACCAGTGTTCGCCACGCTGCTGGTGACCGGCGATATAGAGCCCGAATTACTCGAACACTGCCGCGCCCTGCCCCACGCCGTGCGCGGCGACCTGACCCAACTGCCCGGCTTGCTGGTCGCCCGCTGCCTGGCCAGCGAAGCGTTGCAGGCGCGGGGATGGTTGATTGATTTATGGAAATTGTTACGCCCCGTCATGTTTGGGCGAGAGGCGGTCGCACCACGAATCTGGAGCACATGAAGATCAATATGTGGGAGGGGGCTTGCTCCCGATAGCGGTGGGTCAGTGACAGATGTATTGCCTGACACTGCCCTATCGGGGGCAAGCGCCCTCCCACACTTGATCTCCATTGTATTTACGAATGTATTTCACGACGGACTGAACCATGGACCTGACCCCACGGGAAAAAGACAAACTGCTGATCTTCACCGCCGGCCTAGTGGCCGAACGGCGCCTGGCACGCGGCGTGAAGCTCAACTACCCGGAAACCATCGCCTACATCTCCGCCGCCTTGATGGAAGGCGCGCGCGACGGCCGCACCGTGGCCGACCTGATGCATTTCGGCACCACCCTGCTCAGCCGCGAACAGGTGATGGAAGGCATCCCGGAGATGATCCCGGATATCCAGGTGGAAGCCACTTTCCCCGACGGCACCAAGCTGGTCACCGTCCACCAACCCATCGCCTGAGGCACGGCCATGATTCGTGACGCTACCCAAAACGATTTGCCGGCGATCCGCGATATCTACAACGACGCGGTGCTGAACACCACAGCGATCTGGAACGAACAACCGGTGGACCTGGGCAACCGCCAGGCGTGGTTCAGCGCACGGCATGCCCAGGGTTATCCGATCCTGGTCAGCGTCGAAAACGCGGAAGTCACCGGCTACGCCTCCTTCGGCGACTGGCGCCCCTTCGAGGGCTTCCGCTACAGCGTCGAACACTCGGTGTACGTGCGCAACGACCAACGCGGCAAAGGCCTCGGCCCACTGCTGATGCAAGCCCTGATCGAACGCGCCCGCACCTGCGGTAAACACGTGATGGTCGCCGCCATCGAAAGCGGCAACCAGGCCTCGATCCGCCTGCATGAGCGCCAAGGCTTCATCACCACCGGGCAGATGCCCCGAGTGGGTATCAAGTTTGGTCGCTGGCTGGACCTGACCTTTATGCAACTGGCTTTGAATCCGGGCGCGGAACCGCCCAAGGAGTGAGATCGATGAATGCCGCGCACCTGCGTCGAGTCAATGCAGAAAGTTTTGCCCACTACCGCCTGGGTTTGATCGAGCTGTTGCTGGACGCGGTGAAGCACGGTGCTTCGGTCGGCTTCATGGCTGACTTTGATGAGGCTCAAGCGCGCGCTTATCTGAGCGGCGTACAAGCGAGCATCGAAGACGCCAGCCTGCTGCTATGGGTCGTGGTACGCGACGAGCAGGTGATCGCCAGCGTGCAGTTGGCGCTGTGCCAGAAGGCCAATGGCCTGAACCGCGCCGAGGTGCAAAAGCTGCTGGTGCACAGCAGCGCGCGCCGGCATGGCCTGGGCCAACAGTTGATGAACACCCTGGAACTCGCCGCGCGCCAGCACAAGCGCGGCTTGCTGTACTTGGACACCGAAGCCGGCTCGCCGGCCGAAGCCTTCTACCAGTCGCTGCGCTACACCAAGATCGGTGAGCTGCCCGACTACTGCCAAAGCCCGGACGGGCGCTACAGCCCGACCGCCATCTACTTCAAGACCCTGGGGCAACCTGCATGATTCCTGGTGAATATCAGATCCAGCCTGGCGATATCGAACTCAACGTCGGCCGCCGCACCGTCACCCTCAGTGTGGCCAACAGCGGCGACCGGCCGATCCAGGTGGGCTCGCATTACCATTTTTTCGAGACCAATGACGCGCTGACCTTCGACCGCGCCGCCAGCCGTGGCATGCGCCTGAATATTCCGGCGGGCACGGCGGTGCGGTTTGAACCGGGGCAGAGCCGTGAAATCGAGTTGGTGGATTTGAGCGGCGGGCGACGGGTATTCGGGTTTGCCGGGCGGATCATGGGCGACCTTTAGGGCCTCATCGGGGGCAAGCCCCCTCCCACGTTTTGACCGCGTTCACCCAACAAAGGTGGGAGGGGGCATGCCCCCGATAGCGATTTCATATTCAACACATATCTTCAGGGCAATCACATGAAAATCAGCCGCCAAGCCTACGCCGACATGTACGGCCCCACCGTCGGTGACAAGGTCCGCCTGGCCGACACTGAGTTGTTCGTCGAGGTCGAAAAAGACTTCACCGTCTATGGCGAGGAGGTGAAATTCGGCGGCGGCAAAGTGATCCGCGATGGCCAAGGCCAGAGCCAGTTGCTCGCCCATGAAGTGGTGGACACGCTGATCACCAACGCGCTGATCATCGACCACTGGGGCATCGTCAAGGCCGACGTCGGCCTGAAAAACGGCCGCATCCACGCGATCGGCAAAGCCGGCAACCCGGACATCCAGCCCGGCGTGACCATGGCCATCGGCGCCAGCACCGAAGTGATTGCCGGCGAAGGCATGATCCTCACCGCAGGCGGCATCGACTCCCACGTGCACTTCATCTGCCCACAGCAGATCGAAGAAGCGCTGACCAGCGGCGTCACCACCATGATCGGCGGGGGCACGGGACCTGCCACCGGTACCAACGCCACCACCTGCACCTCGGGCCCGTGGCACCTGGCGCGCATGCTCCAGGCCAGCGATTCGTTCCCGATGAACATCGGTTTCACCGGGAAGGGCAACGCCAGTTTGCCCGAGCCATTGATCGAGCAGGTCAAGGCCGGCGCCATCGGCTTGAAGCTGCATGAGGACTGGGGCACCACCCCGGCCAGTATCGATAATTGCCTGAGCGTGGCCGATGACTACGACGTGCAGGTGGCGATCCACAGCGACACCCTCAACGAATCCGGCTTCGTCGAAACCACGCTGGCCGCGCTCAAGGGCCGCACCATCCACACCTATCACACCGAAGGCGCCGGTGGCGGTCACGCACCGGACATCATCAAGGCGTGTGGCTTCCCCAACGTGCTGCCCAGCTCGACCAACCCGACCCGGCCGTTCACCCGCAACACCATCGACGAACACCTCGACATGCTGATGGTCTGCCATCACCTGGACCCAAGCATTGCAGAAGACGTGGCCTTCGCCGAAAGCCGCATCCGCCGCGAAACCATCGCCGCCGAAGACATCCTGCATGACCTCGGCGCGTTCTCGATGATCAGCTCCGACAGCCAGGCCATGGGCCGCGTCGGCGAGGTGATCACGCGCACCTGGCAGACCGCGGACAAGATGAAAAAACAACGCGGCGCCTTGCCCGGCGACGGTCCCGGCAACGACAACTTCCGCGCCAAACGCTACATCGCCAAGTACACCATCAACCCGGCGATCACCCATGGCATCAGCCATATTGTCGGTTCGATCGAAGTGGGCAAATGGGCCGATCTGGTGCTGTGGCGTCCGGCGTTCTTCGGCATCAAGCCGACCCTGATTCTCAAGGGCGGCGCGATTGCCTCCAGCCTGATGGGCGACGCCAACGCCTCGATCCCCACCCCGCAACCGGTGCACTACCGCCCGATGTTCGCCAGCTTCGGCAGCTCGCTGCACGCGACCAGCCTGACTTTTATCAGCCAGGCGGCCTTGGACGCCGGATTGCCCGACGCCCTGGGCTTGAAGAAGCAGATTGCCGTGGTCAAGGGCTGCCGGAACGTGCAGAAAGCCGACTTGATCCACAATGACTACCTGCCGGATATCGAGGTGGACCCACAGACCTATCAGGTCAAGGCCGACGGCGTGTTGCTGTGGTGCGAGCCGGCGGAGGTGTTACCCATGGCCCAACGTTATTTTCTGTTCTGACGTCGGTCAGTCGCGGGTACAACGTGTGGCTGATGAGCCCGCCGGGGATGTAGCCGAAGACAAGGTCATGACCGATACCTTATTGGGTGATGAAGCCGTCATCGTATTCATCACCCACAAGACGCAGGCCTTAACTATGCAGGGTTGTCCGGTTATGCCTGTTCGGCCATTTCAGCAGCGGTCAGCCCTTTGATGAGGGCTTGCTTGAGGGTCGACCACTCATTCATCAAGGCGTTGCTGGCGTTACGGTAGCGCTCGCTGGTGAGATCATCTTCGGTGCTCAAGGCTTCAAGCCGCGCCAGGATGGGGTCGCGGTTAGCCGCAAACTGATCAGCGTATTTGCGCTGTAAAAACACCTGCCAGAACTCGCGCTGAGTGGTGGCAATAAATGCCTTGGCCGAGCCCTCCAACCCCAGCACTTCAGCTTCGGCCGCGGCCAGCATCTGCGGGGTAACCTGCGCAGTGGCCAGGTAGACCGCCTCTTGCGGTTGCCCCGGTAAGCCCAGGCGGTCGCGCAAGCCGATACGGTAGGCCAGGCGTATTTCCACGCGGTCGATCGCCAGGGCCCGTTTCACCTTGCTTTTGAGCGTGTCGTGGGACTGGGCAATGACTTCAAGACGCGTGTCGGCATCTCGCTGTGCAATACGCTCCACTTCATCGAGACGAAACAGGCCCTGGGCCAATTTGAGCAAGCGGGTTGAGGCCTGTGCATCATCAACCACGCCCACTTCCTCGTCAGACAGGCGGCGCAATTCCAGCCGGCTGAACACCAACGTAATACCGTCTTGGCAGGTGTCTACTTCACCCGCCAACTCAAACAGGCTTTCGCGCAGCTCACCCGATTCGGCCGCCGCATCCAACAGGGCCCATACCCGTGTGGCCAAATTCGAATAGGCGTTTTTGTAATCATCGGTTTTGCTCAACTCACTCAACAGCCTGAAAAACTTCTCGCTGGGCAGGATTGTTCCGTCGGGTTCCACACCCGGTGCCTCGCGCTCGATCAGCGCTTCGTTGAGCAGTGTCCAACGCTCGGTCCTGGCGGCCCGCTCCCCCTCAGGCACATCACGCATCCATTGCGCCAGACGCTCGCTGGCGCTGGCTATCACCGGCTCTGGCGCCGTCACTGCCAGCGGCCCTTGGGGCACCCTGCCCGGCTGGGTGACCCGTACGTGCACCTCTGCGTAGTCATCGAGCCCCTGGGCGGAAAACGGGTTACCGTCCAGGTAGGTGGCGATAAAAATTCTGCGCATGGCGACAGGGTCCTCGTCAGCCGGGTCCAGCAGCTCGTTGGACGCCTGGGTGATCTGATTGTCACGCAGGTCGAGGATCTCAAGGTTCACCAGCGCGCGCAGGCCCGAGGGCATGCGGGTCAGGCCCATGCTGACCAGATCAATGTGGGTCAGCCACGTCAGGGCGCTCAGATCCAGCGCGCCCTCCAGTGGGTTGCCTCGCAGTGTCAGCCGACGCAAAGCCGTGCAGCGTTGCAAGAGCGGGGTATCGAGGGTGGTCAGATCATTGTTGGCTACGTCCAGGGTTACCAGACGCGTCTGCTCACCCAACGCCGCAGGCACCTGCGTCAGGCGGTTGTTGGGGGCCTCGAACGTTTTCAGATGAGGGAACGCGCGTAAAAACTCGGCCGGGACCTCAAGCAAGCTCATGTGCCCCAGGTCGATAAAGCTGATGAACGGAAAGGACCCGGCAGGCAAGACCGGCAATGTGGGCGCCTCGAAACCGTTGAAGCTGAGTTTGTAACCCATAAACCGGTGACTGCGACTGTAAACAGGCTCCCCTGCGACCTCCTGCCAACTGTTGAGCAGCTTCATGCGGATGACGCTGCGCGCATAATCGGTAGCCCGCACCACCTTACCCTCTTGCGCGGGCCACTCCAGGGCCAGCCCATGCCAGGCGTCGAGGGTCTGCTTCAAACTGGCGAACTGCGCCTCCAACTCGGTGAGGCGCGCCCCGCGCCGGTCAGCCAGGCTGCGCAAAAAGCTATCGACTTCGCTGGTGCGCCAATAGGGGTAGATCTGACGCACTCTTGCGCGGTCCTGATTGGTCACTTCGCAACCGCCGTTCATAAGGCCACCTCCTCACACACGGCATTCAAGGGGTAGCCGTCACGACGGGCGGCCACGCGCATCACGCGTTCAAACCAAGGTGTTTCCACCGGCAGGTTCAAGGCCTTTCTCAGGGCCTTGGGTGCCAGTGCGTTGTCCTGAATCGCGTGTTTCAACGCAGGCGCCTCACTCACATGCGGCCGTCCCATGGCGGTACGTTCGCTATCGGGCAGAGCGTGTTGCAACGCGGCATACAGGGTGTCCGGTGCATGCAGCTCATGGCCTTGGCCGTCGAATGCCTGATACCGCGTGCCGTTTTTCACCAGCACTTTGGTCTCAAGCGCAAACGGTGGACCAACGCTGGTGCGCAGCGAGCCGGACAGGGACTCATCGCGAAGCTCAATACGCACCTCGCCGCTCCATCCCGGCAGGGTTTCCAGGGTTTTAAGCACCAGCGTTGGCGTGTCCGGATTGGCCGGACTCTCCAGGTAAAGGCCTTCATACGCCCGTGCTATTCGTACACGCTGCTGCAGGTACCGCAGTGCTTCGCTGATCCGCAGCGGTATCAGTCGGCGCTGCTCGGCGCTCGGACCAAAGGGCGTGTTCAGGGTCTCAAGCTCCTTGGGTGTCGCTCGGTAAAGTACCTCCCGAGCGATGCTGGTGGGCATCTCGGGGAAACGGCGTTGGATCACCTGAATCAATGCCCGTTGTGAATCACCACTCAGCAGCGGTTCGTCGCTGTAAAGACTGTTGAACAGCCGCTGCCCACTGCGCTCGGCGAAGGCTGCCAGCCGCTGCTGCAACTGCGCGGCCCGCGCCGTGGCGTCCGCAGGGGCGTGCTGGCCCAGCACCTGTTTGATCTGTTCGTCGTTAAGGAATTGCACACTACGTTCGGGCAGTTTCCCGGCCATCAAGTCGGCCTTGGACACCCTCAGGATGTCACCTGCCATTGCGCTGTGCTGGCCATAACGCGCCTGCTCACCGAACGGGCTGAACACCTCGATGACGGTGTTGGCGGGCCATCCAGGGAGGTCGACCATCAGTGCCGCCGCGTAGTCGCACAGCGTGCTGCTGCAACGGCCGCGACGTATCTGCTCAATGACCTCACGCGCATCGGCATCAGCGGCAAAGCGCCGCAGCGTGTCCTTGAGCAGGCCGGGAAACGGCTCGGACTCGACGTACAGCTTGCGTAAGACGTCCTCGCTCATCGTGCTGACGGCCAATATCTGCTTACGCTGCACATCATCGAAACGCTCGAACGCCACGCCCAGACGGTCACGCAGCTGCGCACCTTGCCATTGCAGCGGCTGGTCGAGTTCATGGGTCCAGACCCCTTCGCCGTTGTGGCGCAAGCGCGGTTGGTAGGCGTTGCCGCGCGTGGGATGGCGCGCGGAGTAATGACCGCTTTGCGGGTCTTGCACGACCTCGTACTGCTGTTCGTCCAGCAGCAGTACCGAACGCCCCGGTAAACGATACAGCCCCAGGTGACCCGGCTGTGAGTCGGTGGGCAGCGGCACACGTCGCGCATACGCCGACAGGTTAGGCTTCCATAAGCGCGTTTGACCGTTGGGCAATTTGACCGCCTTCAAGCCCTCGACAAATGGCGAGGCCACGTAGTGAAAGATCACCGCCATTTCCGCCAGCGTCGCCAGGCTTTCGAGAACGTCGGTCAGGTGCGCCCACGCGGCCTCAACATCGCCCTGGCGCCAATCACGCACGCCCTCGAAGACACTGCTGATCAACTGGTTGGCGGTCACCAGCAGCATCGCGGCGCCCACGGGCGGTGCCACAAAGGCGGCAATGCCGACGACGAGCATGCCCACATTCAGGAAGTTGGACAGTCGGCGCTCGCGCGTCAGGGTGTCTTCCTTGGCGGTGGAGACCGCCAGCACCTGACCATCGTCCAGCCGGCGCTGACGCCACTGGCCGAACATTTCGTACCAGATGCCTGAAAGACCGACCCACTGGAAGTTCAGCGACAGGCTGATATGCAGTTCAACATTTTCCCGAGGGTCACGTCGCCAGTGACGATCCTCGATGGGGCCTTTCAAGTTCGAGACAGGGCTGAGGTATTTGAGGTAACCGCGCAGGTCGTCCTTCCAATTGCTCCCCGCTGGAGAATCCAGAACCTTTTGAGTCAGGCGCAGGAAAAAGTGCGGCCGGTCCTTCTCCGAGAGAAAACGGCTGAAAAAACGCTGGTAGTCGGTGAGCACGTCGCGCCCGCTGTCAATACGGCTGCCCTCGGGCCGGTACATCAGTTGGTGGGTCAACTCTGCTTCGAAATCACGGAAGGACGGATAGGTTTTCACCGGGTGATCGGGGTCATCCGGGATGTAGGCAATGACGTAACCACCGTCGTAGCGGTTGGCGTGTGTGCGATAAAACACGGCACACTCCGTCAGGTTGTAGCCCAGGATGCGCAGCGGGCTGTAGGTGACCGGACGTCCGTTGTCCCGGACATCGTCTTTGTCATGGATCACGTCAACCAACAGCTCGTAGTGCCGAAGTTCGATGTCTTCTTTCAATAGCGCCAGATACGCCGCCGCTTTTAACGCCGCCTTTTGGTTCAAGGTGTACGCGGTGGAAATGGCGACTTGCTCCGCCTGCGTACCGCCGTGGAAAAAATCATTTAAGTGTTTGGCGTAAAGCCCACCGATATCCAGGGTTCGGCAAATCGCTACAAACTGCGCCAGTGTGAGCTTGATCCGAACGATATCGAAATGTCCCTGGGCATCGGGCGCACTGATAAATGAAGACACGCTGTCGAAGTAATCGGGCTGGGCTTCAAACGCCTCGAAGTTGTTCAGGGCCGCCTGTAACAGAGAGAACGTGCGGGTGCGATAACCCGCCGTATTAACGCCCACGGGTATGCCGAAAAACGTGTATTCCACCGGGTAATAAAGCCGCAGCCAGGTGTTATCGACATCCAGCTCATGGCCGGCCGCTTTGAGGGCCGCCACCAGCAAGGGTTTGGCGAAGCCTGTGATGTCCTGAATGCCCCGGTTCGACAGATCGAACTGGTTTTGCGCGTGGCAACTGGCCTCGGTCAGTGTTTTCAAGACTGACTGCTGGGGTTCGGTGAGTGCCTCGTACCCGTCGGGGCTGTCGGGCTGTATCGCTTTGAGGGCTTTGCGCCGAGCCGTTGACGATTGCAACAGGCACTGCGGGATGGCGTTTTTGATCAGTTCAAAGTGGACGCCTTGATGGGGCGTCACAGACGTGTTTGTGGCTGACAGTTCTGGCATTGCGGGGACCTGCGCGTAAATTAAGACGGATCGCTTAATCTACGCACGGCCCCCTGCAGATGGACGTCAACTAAATACCCCTTAGTTGCTCCAAGCTTCCCTCGGATCGAACGCGGCCTTTTGCGCCAGTTCCTGCCACAGCGCCTTGACCTCGTCATCCGTGTTCTTCGGCATGACGGCCTTGAGTTGCACAAACAGGTAGCCGCGCTGCCCGGCCTTGTTCAGCAAGCCATGGCCCTTGGCGCGCATACGCTGGCCGTTCTGGCTGCCGGCCGGCACCTTGAGGTTGATCTTGCCGGTGAGGGTCGGCACCGCCACTTCCGTGCCCAACGCCAATTCCCATGGCGCCAGGGGCAGGTTGATGATCAGGTTTTCGCCGTCCACTTCGAACTTGGGGTGCGGGGCAAACTTGATGATCAGGTACAGGTCGCCATTGGCCCCACCGCCAATCCCCGGCGCGCCCTGGCCCTTGAGGCGGATACGCTCGCCATCGGCCACACCGGCCGGGATCTTCACATTCAGGCTCTTGGTGGTGTTGCTGACATGGCGGCCCGAGGCGTCGTATTGCGGCACCTGGAAGCTGATCTGCTTAGACTCGGTGGACAGCGTTTCCTCCAGGAATACCGACAGCTGCATCTCCACGTCCTGGCCTTTACGCCCGGCAGGACGGCGCTGGCCACCCCCGAAGGCATCGCCGCGCGAGCCGAAGATCGAGCTGAAGAAGTCCGAAAAATCCTCACCACCGCCGCCACCGCCATAGCCGCCACGGCTCTGCCAGCCCGGCGGTCCCTGGAACGGCTGGCCATGTTGGCCGTATTTGCGCAGTTCGTCGTATTCGGCGCGTTTGTCGGCGCTTTTAAGCGCTTCATAGGCTTCGGACGCGTCCTTGAACTTGGCTTCGGCGTCTTTTTCCTTGCTGACATCAGGATGATACTTGCGTGCGAGCTTGCGATAGGCCGCCTTGATTTCCTTGTCATCGGCGGTCGGCTCGACACCCAGAATCTTGTAGTAGTCTTTGAAATCCATCGGCGGTTCACCATCCTTTATCGAGATCGCACAGCCCGGGGCACAACGTGCGCTGCTTTGCACCTGTTGAGTCTTGTGGCCTGGGGGTGCGTCAAAGTGTTATCGGCACTTGCCGTATGCAGCAGATGTGGGGGCAAATCCCCCAGTTTCAAGCACGATTTAACGGATGGTCGGCCTACGCATCCGCCCTCGACTGGCATACACTGCGCGGCCGTTTTTCAACCGGAACCCGATAGACATGAAAAACCCATCCCCAGCCCGTGCCTGCGGTATCGACTTTGGCACGTCCAACTCCACCGTCGGCTGGATCCGTCCCGGCATGGAAACGCTTATCGCGCTGGAGGACGACAAGATCACCCTGCCGTCGGTGGTGTTCTTCAACTTCGAGGAGCGCCGCCCGGTCTACGGTCGCCTGGCGCTGCACGAGTACCTGGAGAACTATGAAGGCCGGCTGATGCGCTCGCTCAAGAGCCTGCTGGGTTCCAAGCTGATCAAGCACGACACCAGCGTGCTCGGCACCGCGATGCCCTTCACCGACCTGCTGGCGCTGTTTATCGGCCAACTCAAGAGCCGCGCCGAAGCGAACGCCGGCCGCGAGTTCGAAGAAGTGGTGCTGGGCCGCCCGGTGTTCTTCGTCGATGACGACCCGATGGCCGACCAGGAAGCCGAAAACACCCTGGTCGACGTGGCGCGCAAGATCGGCTTCAAGGACATCTCGTTCCAGTACGAGCCGATTGCGGCTGCATTCGACTACGAGTCCACCATCGAGAAGGAAGAGCTGGTGCTGATCGTCGACATCGGCGGGGGTACTTCCGACTTCTCCCTGGTGCGCCTGTCCCCGGACCGCCGTCACAACGACAACCGCCACGATGACATCCTCGCCACCGGCGGTGTGCACATCGGCGGTACCGACTTCGACAAACAGCTCAGCCTGCAAGGCATGATGCCGCTGTTCGGCTACGGCAGCCGCATGAAAAGCGGCGCCTACATGCCCACCAGCCACCACATGAACCTGGCCACCTGGCACACCATCAACTCGGTGTACTCGCAAAAATCCCAGCTGGCCCTGGGCAGCATGCGCTACGACATCGAAGACACCGGCGGCATCGACCGCCTGTTCAAGTTGATCGAACAGCGCGCCGGGCACTGGCTGGCGATGGAAGTGGAAGAAACCAAGATCCAACTGACCCACGAAGACAGCCGCCACGTGTTGCTGGACCGGGTTGAACCGGGGTTGAGCGTGGAGCTGAGCCGGGCACTGTTTGAGTCGGCCATTGATGGCTTGCTGGAGCGCGTGCGCAACAGCGTTACGCAACTGCTGACCGACGCCTCGGTGAGCGTGGCGCAGGTGGACACGGTGTTCTTTACCGGGGGCTCCAGCGGCATTCCGGCACTGCGCCACAGCATCTCGGCGATGTTGCCGAATGCGCGGCATGTGGAAGGGAATATCTTTGGCAGTATCGGTAGCGGGTTGGCGATTGAGGCCAGTAAGCGGTACGGCTGCTGAGTTTTATCTGAAAGACCGCGTCGTGCCCATCGGGGGCAAGCCCCCTCCCACTTTTGAATGTGTTCACAGATCAAAATGTGAGAGGGGGCTTGCCCCCGATGAGGCCCGCCCAGGCAAACATGCCTTAAACCATTCCGCCCAGCTTCAGCTCACTCTTCAAATACGCATAATAAATCGGCCCAGCCACAACGCCCGGCAGGCCGAATGCGGCTTCAAACACCAGCATCGCCAACAGCAACTCCCACGATTTGGCACTGATCTGCCCGCCCACGATCCGCGCGTTGAGGAAATACTCGACCTTGTGGATCACGATCAAATACCCCAGCGCCGCCACCGCCACCCAGATCGACAGCGACAGCGCGACGATGGTGATCAGGGTGTTGGACATCAGGTTGCCGATGACCGGCAGCAGGCCGAGCAGGAAGGTCAGTACGATCAGGGTCTTGGTCAGCGGCAGGTGGATCCCGCACAACGGCAGCACCACGGCCAGGAATATGGCGGTGAAGGCGGTGTTGAGCGCGGCGATCTTGATCTGGGCGAAAACAATGTTGCGAAACGCCTGGACCAGCAGGTGCAGGCGGTCGAACAGCGCGGCGGCCAGGGGTTTGCGTTTGGTCAGGTCGGGCACGCGTTGCAAGGCGATGATGGCGCCGAGCACCATGCCGATCAGCAGTGTAACGAACATGTGGGCGGCGTCTTTGCCGACCAGTTGCAGTTCACTCAGGTGCTTGCTCAGCCAATCGCCGATGGCCACGCGGAACTCGGCGGCACTGGCGGGCAGGTAGGCGTCGAGGAACGGCGGCAATTGGCCGCGCGCACGGTCGACCACGCCCATGAATTTGTCGAGGGACGCCCCAGGGTTTTCCGCTTCGTGGAGCAGGAAGCTGATGGCGCCGGCAAAGATCAGGGCCAGCACGCTGACAATCAAGGTGCCAAGCAAAGCCACCGCCAGCCAGCGCGCGCGCCGGCCTTCGATCAACCGTTGCAGTTGGGGGGTGAGCATGTTGACCAGTTCATAGACCAACAAACCGGCCAGCAGGCTGGGCAGCAATTTGAGCGGCAGCACCAGCAGCAACCCGCCGAAAATGATGATGTAGCTGGCCAGCAACAACACATGACGCTGAGAAAACGTTGGCATACAGCCTCAAAACGAGCGGCGTTAAAGGATGGGCAGTCTGCCAGCCTTGAGTGAATCAAGCGAGTGGGTAGGTCGTGAATGCGATCAAGTGTGGGAGCTGGCTTGCTGTGGTGAGTGGGGCTTGCCCCTCGACGGCATCACCACACATTCAAATAGGGCTGCTCCGCAGCCCAGCGCGGGACAAGCCCGCTCACCACAAAAAAAACCGCTCCCACAGTAGATGGGCGTAATCAGCTACCTTTCAGGCAGGTGCTCATAAAGGTTTTACGCGCATCACCGGTCAGCGCTTTGGTTTTCGCCGACGCATTGCAATCCTTCATCTTCTGCTGCTGCGGTGTCAGGGTCTTGGCGTCATTGGCCGCCGGGGCCGACAGGCAGGTCTTCATGAACGCCTTGCGCTCGTCGCCCTTGAGCGTCTTGGTGGTGGCTTCGGCGTTGCAGGTGGTCATTTTGTTTTGCTGGGCGGTGGCGGCAAAACCCTGGGAACACAGCAGCAGGCCCATCATCAACAGCGGAATTCGCAGCATCTTCATGGAGTTTTCTCCCTGTTACCGTGCCGGAGGGCACGGCCTACCCAGCAGTGTAGCCAAAGCTTGTTACATCTTCATCGGCCGCGGATATGCGTCCGACGGTACTGCTCAGGGGTGCAGCCGGCCTGGCGCTGGAACATGGCAATAAACGCCGACGCGGTGCTGTAGCCCAAGTCGAACCCCACCTGTTGCACGCTGCGGTCGCTGTCGAGGGCCTCGATGGCCGCCAGGTAGCGCAGGCGTTGGCGCCACTCGCCAAAGCTCATGCCCAGTTCCCGCACAAACTGGCGCGCCAGGGTGCGTTCGCTCACGTGCACCTGTTCGGCCCAGTGCGCCAGCGGGCGGTTGTCGCCGGGGTCGGCCTGCATGCCTTCCAACACACCGAGCAGGCCGGGGTGACGGGCGTAGGGCAGGAAGCACTCATGGATTGGCGCTTGCTTGAGCTGGTCCACCAGCACTTGGGCCAGGCGGATGTCAGCGTCGGTGTGCGGGATATTCACGTCACGCTGGGCGAAGTCGCTGAGGATGGCCTTGAGAATATCGCTGATGGCCAGGGTGCATGGCTGCTGCGGCAGTTGCTCGCAGAGTTCCGGCGCCAACCCCACCGAGTGATAGACGATCGCTTCGGCGTTGTAGGAGCTGTGCTCGGTATGCGGCGGCACCCACACGGCGTACTGCGGCGGTGACATGAAGCGGCTGCCGGCCACTTCCATACGCATCACCCCCCTCGCGGAGTAATCCAGCGAGCCCCAGAAATGCTGGTGTGGGGTGCATTCGGTATCCGGTGCGAAGTCCGAGTAGCGGAAGTACACCGGGCTCGGCAACCGAGGGAAATCCGCAAGGCGTACGTTGTGCTTGGCCATATTGTCTGGATACAAAGGTCGTTTGTCTGGATCGCAGTATAAGCTTCGATCCAGACAATGGATAATCCTGCCTCATCTACACACCGGGCTCCTTTCGATGCAATACGCTTATCCCTTGCTGGCCATTTTTATCTGGGCCGGCAACACCGTCGTCAACAAACTGGCTGTGGGCTCGATCTTCCCGGCGGAAATCGGCTTTTATCGCTGGCTGCTGGCGGCGCTGCTGTTTACGCCATTCATGGTCAAGCCGGTGATCGCCAATTGGGCGCTGATCCGCCCGAACCTGGGCAAAGTGTTCATCCTCGGCGTACTCGGCATGGCGGTGTATCAAAGCCTGGCGTACTACGCCGCGTCGCTGACCAGTGCCACCAACATGGGCATCATCCTGTCGCTGATGCCGTTGATGGCGCTGACGGCGGCCATCATCAGCCTCGGCCAGCGCCTGACCTACGGCGCGCTGACCGGCGCGGTGCTGTCATTCGCCGGCGTGGTCGTGGTGGTGTCGGCCGGCAGCCTCGGCGCATTGCTGGAGCATGGGGTCAACCTGGGCGACGGCATGATGCTGGTCGCGACCCTTGCGTATGCGGTCTACAGCACCCTGCTGAAGAAATGGCAACTGCGCCTGCCACCGCTGGTGTTGCTGTATCTACAGGTACTGGTGGCGGTGGTGGTGCTGTTTCCGCTGTTCCTGTTCTCGGCCAAGGCCGGCCTTGGCTGGGCGAACATTCCGCTGGTGCTGTATGCATGCCTGCTGGCTTCGATGTTGGCGCCGCTGGCGTGGATGCATTCGGTGAAGACCTTGGGCCCGAGCCGCACGACGTTGTTTTTCAACCTGCTGCCGCTGATCACCGCGTTGATTGCCGCCGTGGTGTTGAAGGAAGAACTGGCGCTGTATCACTTGGTGGGCGGTCTGCTGACCTTGGGCGGGGTGATCTTGTCGGAACGCTGGACCACGCCGGTCAGTGCTGCCTGAACCATCGCTATCGCAGGCAAGCCATATTCGGCCACATTCCAAAGGTGGAACTCGGTCGAATATGGGGCGGGCTTGCTCGCGAAGAACGAAAACGCGGTCTCCCGACTAGACTCCAGCAGCCTTGAGCCTTTGCGCATGCTCGACAAATAGACGGATCGGCTCCGCGCCCTTGCCCACCAGCCCCAGCGACTGGTTGACGATATCAAAGTGGTCCAAGGGGTAGTCATCACCGATCACCAAGCCCAGGTGTGAGCTGTAGCGCCCGACCATGCCGTCGCACTGGCCCTTTTCGCGCACGAAGCTGCGGGCAAACACGCGGCAGCTGCGATTCGTGCCGTCGAAGAGGTTGCGGCCACGGTCGGTGATGCCCGGTTGCAAGGTGCCGGACCACGAGTAATAGCGCACGCCGTTGACCTCCTCGGCGCCCTGCCCGCCCCATGTCTGCGGCAACCCCTGTGGATAGTTTTGATTGAACAGCGCCACGCCGGCGCTGGTCAGGGAGTGATGGGACGCCTGCAAATCCGCCTTGAAGCGTGGCCCGCGGGACCCGGTTTCCAACACGCCCATCACCCAGGCGGCCAGGTGAAACAGCGCGCTCATGATCCGACCTTTGGCGCCGTCAACCGGGTAATGGGTGTGGATATGGTCTGCCAGTTCCGACCCATGGTTGGGCCCGGCCACCGAGGTCACCGACGCCACCCACTCCGGGCGCTTGGCCGCCGCGTATCGGGCAGTGAGTGCGCCTTGGCTATGGCCGATCAGGTTGACCTTGTCGGCCCCGGTTTCACGGCGAAGGCGCTCGATCTGCACCAGCAATTGCTCGCCGCGCACCTCGCTGGAATCCAGCGGCGCCACTTGTACGGGAAACACCTGCGCCCCACCCGCCCGCAGCGCCGGGACGATGCCGTACCAGTAGGGGAACCACCCCAGGCGCACGAATCCGAGCATGCCGGGCACCAACACCAGGGGGTAACGCGTGGCTAATGACTGCGGCATGGGCCGAACGTCCGTGATCAGGAAGGGATGCCAATAGGCTAGCCGAGTCCCGCGACGAGGTTGTGACATAAATCCGATAAAACTTTTTGCGCAGCCCACCACTCACAACTGGAAGCGATCACGCCGACAGAGCGTGGCGTAAACCCGGATTAGCCCCAGGAGATTGAGATGACTGAAGCAAACTTGACTGACGTTGCGACCCTGCGCAGCCGCGCCCGCCAGAACGTCGAAAACGGTGCCGTGACCGAGGGTTACGACGCCGACCGCGAAGAGATCATTCGCCTGCTGAACGCCTCGCTGGCCACTGAGCTGGTCTGCGTATTGCGCTACAAGCGTCATTACTTCATGGCCAGTGGCATCAAGGCCGCGGTGGCCGCGCAGGAATTCCTCGAGCACGCGACTCAGGAAGCCGAACACGCCGACAAACTCGCCGAGCGCATCGTGCAGCTGGGCGGTGAACCGGAGTTCAACCCGGACCTGTTGTCGAAGAACTCCCACGCGCAGTACGTCGCGGGTAAAGACCTGAAGGAAATGGTCTACGAAGATCTGGTCGCTGAGCGTATCGCCGTGGACAGCTACCGCGAAATCATCCAGTACATCGGCGATAAAGACCCAACCACGCGCCGTCTGTTCGAAGAAATCCTCGCTCAGGAAGAAGAGCACGCCGATGACATGGCGGATATTCTCGAAAGCCTGTAACCCAGCAACACGCAATACCTATGTGGGAGGGGGCTTGCTCCCGATAGCGGTGGATCAGTCAATTGAGATATCGACTGATATGCCGCCATCGGGAGCAAGCCCCCTCCCACATTTGTTAACTGTGTATGACCCGTTAGCCTTTCACGGTCTTGGGCGCCTTGCCTTCCTTCATCTGTTGCAGCAACGGTGCGCACTCATTGGGCTCACCACCGCTTGGGGCAACCAGTGCCAGCAGCCCGGCGGCCGGACCAGCGATGACACCCAGCGCCACCATGCCCGCGCCACGCAGCGCCAGGGGGATGGCTTTCACACCAGCATTCGGCTTGATAAACGGTCCGTTCACGTACAACGGTGAACGCAGGGAGAACAGGCGGAAGCCTTTAGATTCCGGGGTGACGGTCAAGTCCAACTGCTCCGTGGCCATGTTCGCCGTGCCATCGATGTAGATGATGGCGTTCTCCGTATCGAACACAAACAACCGCGTCGTCGCCAGGCCGGTCTTGATCCCGAAGTCCGCTGCCGCGCAGTTGATCTTCACTTCCTTGTCGCCAAACAAGCGACCTACCACGTAGTTGCCCACATTGAGCCCGGCGATTTCCATCAGGCCACGGCTGATTGCGCCGTCGTTGATCAGCATCTTCAGGTCACCGTTGGATGTGCCCAGCAGCGCTGCCACGGAATTACCGCGACCGGAAATATCGGCATCGCCGTTCAGTTCACCAAAGCTGGTTTTCATCGGTTCGAACGTCGGGAACAACTGCTTGAGCTTGAAGTTGCGCGCGGTGAGTTTGGCGCGGCCTTCCATCGGGGTCGTGCGACCGTTCAAACGGATTTGTGCGTCCAACTTGCCGCCGGCCACGCCGAAACGCAGGGGTTCGAGGCTCATTTCGCCGTCATTGAGCACCAAGTGGGTGTAGAGGTCGGTGAAGGGCAGATCGGCACTGTGCACGATGCGCTTGCCGGTAAATTCCACATCGGCATCCATGACACGCCAGCGCTCGGTGCGGAACTCTTCCACCGGCAGCACTTTGTTCGCGGGTTGCTTGCTGTCAGCGCCACGGGCTTTTTGCTTGGCATTGGAGTCGGCACCGATCAGAGGGGCGAGGTCGGTCATCAGCAATTGGTTGGACACCAGCGCACCGCTGAGCTTAGGCCGCGGCTGGCTGGCGACGTAGGCAAGGTCACCATGGATATCGCTGTTGCCGATCTTGCCGTTGAAGTTGTCATAGCGGAACGAGGCGCCGTTGGCTTCGTGCAGCTTGGCGATCAGGTGACCGTCGGTGGAATAGGCCGGTGAGTCCGGCAGGGTCACGCCGGTCAGCGGGTAGAGGTTGCCCAGGCTGGAACCGGCGAGCTTCAGGCGCAGGTCGAGGGCACCCAGGTTGAGCGGGTCAGTGAGGGTGCCGGCCAGGGCGATGCTGGTGTCGGCAATCTTGACTTGGGCTTGCAACGGGAACGGCTTGGCCGCGTCCTGCAGGGCCAGCAGGCCGCCGATTTTGCCGCTGCCGTCGAGTTTCTGGCCGTGATACTGGCCTTTGACCTTGAGGGCGAATGCGTAGTCCTGGGGCGCGGAACCTTTCTCCAACGCCTTCTTGGCATCGGCATCGCCGACGATTTCGCCGAAGGGAATGGGCTTGCCCAGAGGATCGATGATCACATCCAGCTGGGTCTTGAGGGTTTGGTCGTCGAGGGTCACGTGGCCCTTGTCGAAGCCGATGGCACCGATGTCCACCACCCAGTTGGAAGGTTCGGCGTCAGGGTCCTTGGGGTCGAACTTGAAGGTCCAGTTGGCGCGCCCGTCGGCCAGGCGCTGCAGCTGCGCGTCCGGCTCAGTGAGGTCGATGCGCGGGATCACCACGCGCTGCACCAGCAACGCCAGGGGCGAGATACGCAGCTCAACCTTTTTGAGGGTGACCATATGGGGGTTTTTCGACCAGTCGGGGTTGCCCAGGGTCAGGTCCTCGGCAATCACGTGAGGCCACGGTACCCAGGCGCGCCAACCGCCCTCATCGGGCTCACGCGCCCATACCACCGCCAGGTTGCCGTTGATGGCAAACGGTCGATGCAGCTCCTCGGAAACCTTGGCATTGAGTGGCGGCTTGATGCGGTTCCAGTCAAAGAACACCAGGACCAATACCACCACGGCGATTAACAGTACGAAGCTGGCGCAGCTCCAAGCGACGATTTTACGAGTGCGCGTCATTGCACATAACTCCTGAATACGACTGGCTGGGTGACAGCCTTTAAGGACAGCTTATAGAACTACGACTGGCAAACCCTACGGGGGTTTAACCCAATCCTGGATTTGCCGGGAAAAACCTCAATTTCTGACCAGCTCGACAGATTCCCCCTACGAAGGCGCACCATTGTTACCCATGCGCGTGTCGAAAATACCCACACCGGTGCAAAACCGCGTGCTTGAGAGGCCCGTTCTAGAGCCCCCGCCAAGAACAATCAATTCCGTTGATTATTACCATTGTGTTTATGAACTTTTATATCGACTTATCGAGAGTAGCATTAGCCCTGTACCCACTTTATCGCCCTCCCAAGGAGCAACCCATCATGAAACGCCAAGTACTCGCTACCGTCCTGTTATCCATCCTGGCTTCCAGCGCCTTTGCCCTGCCAGCTGCCGAACAGGTCACTCCACAAGTCAAAGCCGACGCCGTTCACTTCAACCAGACGTTGGCCCGCAGCGGTTCGCAAGAAGACGAGAACCGTGACTATGCCAAAGGCGCTGTTGCTGAAAACGGTTCGGAACACGCCAACAAACGCGCTTACACCGAAGGCCTGACCGAAAATGGCCGCAACCGCCTCGAACAAAAAGGCTTGGTTGAAGGCGGTGCTGACCGCCTGCAGGAACGTAACGCTGTTGCCGAAGGCGGCCGTGATCGCCTGGAACAGAAAGGTTTGGTTGAAGGCGGCGCTGAACAAGCCAACGAACGCGCCTACACCGAAGGTGTTGCCGAAGGCGGTGCAGACCGTCTGCAAGAACTGCATCAAGCACAGAGCTAACCCCGTGGTGGCCCAGAAAAAAGCCCGATCAGTCGATCGGGCTTTTGACTTTTTGTAGGCCCTGCTTGTAGACCCTGACACGCCCGCCCTCCCCGCCAAGTTCGACGCCAGCGAAGCTGTTTTGCTAGAGTGCGTCGCTGTACTTGCCGACAAAGCCCGCCCGCCCATGCTGCCCCGCGCCGAACAGAAGCAACAGACCCGCCTCGCCCTGATGGACGCAGCCCGCCATCTGATGGAGTGTGGCCGTGGGTTTGGCAGCCTGAGCCTGCGCGAAGTGGCAAAGACGGCCGGCATCGTGCCCACCGGTTTTTATCGTCATTTTGCCGACATGGACCAACTTGGACTCGTGCTGGTGAGTGAAGTGGGCCAGACCTTCCGCGCCACGATCCGCCTGGTGCGCCACAACGAATTCGTGATGGGCGGCATTATCGATGCCTCCGTGCGGATCTTTCTCGATGTGGTCTCGGCCAACCGTTCGCAATTCCTGTTCCTGGCCCGCGAGCAATACGGTGGCTGCCTGGCCGTGCGCCAAGCGATTGGTGCATTGCGCGAAGACATCACCCGTGATTTGGCTGCCGACCTGACGCTGATGCCCAAACTGCAGCATCTGGATCCAGAAGGCCTGCACGTGATGGCCGACTTGATCGTCAAGAGCGTGTTCGCCACCCTCCCCGACATCATCGACCCACCCGCCCAGGCGCTGCCGGACCACCTCACGCCCCAGGCGAAAATCACCCAGCAATTGCGCTTCATCTTTATTGGCTTGAAGCACTGGCAAGGGCTGGGCAGCACTGAATAAGGCAATCACCCCGACGAGTGAAAACGCTTGGCGGTGGTGTAGTTTTTGTTCCAGTAGGTGTTGCTCAAGGAATCGATACGGACGTTCTTGCCTGTGCGTGGCGAATGGATAAATTTGCCCTCGCCTACATAAAGGCCCACGTGGCCGACCTGGCCGCGCCCATTCCCCTTGAAAAACACCGCATCGCCGGGCTCCAGTGCGTTGCGTTTGATGGTGGCGGCAGTCGACCGCTGCATGGCCGTCGTGGTGCGCGGTAGTTGAATATTGGCTTGGGTCTTGAACAGATAGACCAGGAAACTGCTGCAATCGAAGCCCTGATCCGCCGAGGTGCCGCCCCACTTGTAAGGCGTACCCAGCAGTTCATGGGCGCGGTCGACCACATCATCGATAGACGCTTGCTTCAGTGAAGCCGTGAACGAGGGATGGGAGGTCAGATTGGCGGAAGCCGATGAAAGAGTGAAAGAAAGACCCACGATAACCAGGCAACAAAATGACTTGAACATGATGGACGTCGCAGTGAATTAAACACGGCGCACAGCCTACTGTTCTCGCAGGTAAGCTGATGGACGCCGATTCCGCATACCCTGTAGGGAAAATCCGAAAATGCCCATCGCGCGTGCAACCAGCAATAATTCGCACCAATTTGGCGCACTCAAAGAATCTCCTCTCGCCCTATTTAGTGGCGTCAACGTACTGCCTACAGGCAATTCCTACTTCCCCTTGAGATTGGCAAGCCCCTTGCTCTAGCTGTTTCATCGCTCATAGCTGGAAGCTTCCCGATGCTGGTGATCCACCGCAGAATCGCCCCTCAAGCCCTCTGGGCCGCCGAGCTGCTGCTGAATTTCGAAGCACGCAGCAAAAGCCGCCTGCGCTGTTTCAGTGCCGACGGTGAAGACGTCGGCCTTTTCCTGGAGCGTGGCCAGCCACCGCTGCACGATGGCGAATTCCTACAGGCTGAAGACGGACGCGTCGTACGTGTGTGTGCTCGGCCTGAACAACTGCTGCACGTGACCTGCAGCAATGCGTTTGAACTGACCCGTGCGGCGTATCACCTGGGCAATCGCCACGTGGCGTTGCAAGTGGGAGACGGCTGGTTGCGCCTGCTCGATGACTATGTGCTCAAGGCCATGCTCGAACAGTTGGGTGCGCAGACTGAAACCATCGAGGCGCCGTTCCAGCCGGAGCATGGCGCCTATGGCGGCGGCCATCATCATTCGCGCCATGGCGACGAAGATTTCAACTACCCCCCCAAGCTGCACCAGTTCGGCGTGCGTCTATGAACCCAGCCTGGGCGCTGCTGCGTCTGGCCAGTCCGCAATTGCCGATTGGCGGCTACAGCTATTCCCAGGGCCTGGAAATGGCGGTGGAGAACGGCCGTGTCGCTGACGCGGCCAGTGCGCGACGCTGGATCAGCGACCAGTTGCTGCTCAACCTCGCGCGCTTCGAAGCCCCGCTGCTGCTCGCCCACTGCCAAGCCGCGCTGGAAGCGGATTGGCCACGCCTGGCGCAGCTGTGTGAAGAACACCGCGCCAGCCGCGAGACCCGCGAGCTGTATCAGGAGAGCCGGCAGATGGGCTACTCGCTGCAACAACTGCTCAATGGCCTGCCGGAACTGGACGACGCCGCGCGACGTTTTCTCGAACAACACACCGAGCCGCACCTGGCCTTGGGCTGGGCCCTCGCCGCCCGTGCCTGGCGCATCAGCCCCGCCGACGCACTCGCCGCCTGGCTGTGGAGCTGGCTGGAAAACCAATTGGCCGTGCTGATGAAAACCCTGCCGTTGGGCCAGCAAGCCGCCCAACGCCTGACCAGCGAACTGCTGCCGCTGTTGCAACGAGCCCAGCAGGACGCCAGCCGCATCGACCCCAACCCTCTCGGCAGCGCCGCCTTTGGCCTGTCCCTGGCGTGCATGGCCCACGAGCGCCAGTACAGCCGCCTGTTCCGTTCCTAGGAGAACACACTCATGAACACACAACCTTTGCGCGTCGGCATCGGCGGCCCGGTAGGCTCCGGCAAGACCGCCCTGACCCTGGCCCTGTGCCTCGCACTGCGCGATCGCTACAACCTGGCCGTGGTCACCAACGACATCTATACCCGCGAAGACGCCGACTTCCTGGTACGCAACCAGGCCCTGGCACCGGAGCGCATCATCGGCGTGGAGACCGGCGGCTGCCCGCACACCGCGATTCGTGAAGACGCCTCGATCAACCTGGAGGCGGTCGACCAACTCAACCGTCGCTTCCCCGGCCTGGACCTGATCCTGGTGGAGTCCGGCGGTGACAACCTCTCGGCCACCTTCAGCCCGGAGCTGTCCGACCTGACCATCTACGTGATCGATGTGTCTGCCGGCGACAAGCTGCCACGCAAGGGCGGGCCCGGCATCTGCAAATCCGACCTGTTGGTGATCAATAAGATCGACCTGGCACCGCTGGTCGGCGCGTCGCTGGAGCTGATGAACAGCGATACCCAGCGCATGCGCAACGGTAAACCCTTTGTGTTCAGCAACCAGAAAACCGGTGTCGGCCTGGAGGAGATCGTCGCCTTCATCGAACGCCAAGGCCTGCTGACCGCCGCCTGATCAACCCATAAGGAACCTGTCCATGAGCCTCAAAAAACTCCTCGCAGCGGCCGCCCTGCTGCTGGCCCCCGCCCTGGCCTTTGCTCACCCGGGCCACGGCGACAACGGCCTGATGGCCGGTATCAGCCATCCCCTGAGCGGTATCGACCACTTGCTGGCCATGGTGGCGGTCGGCTTGTGGGCCGCCCAACAAAAAGGCGCGGCGCGCTGGGCACTGCCGTGCACCTTTGTCGGCACCATGCTGATCGGCGGCGTGCTGGGTTTTGAAGGCTTGGCGTTGCCGGCGCTGGAAAGCGGGATTGCGGCGTCGGTGCTGGCCCTGGGCCTGGCGGTAGCGCTGGCGGTGCGTCCGCCGCTGTTTATGGCGGTGGGTGCGACGGCCTTGTTCGCGTTGTTCCACGGCGTGGCGCATGGTTTGGAGCTGCCGGACATGTCCAGCCCTTGGGCGTATGCAGCCGGGTTTGTCGGTGCAACGGCGGTGCTGCACGCGGCCGGTTATGCGGTGGTGCGCTTTCTGCCGGCAGCAGCGGCGCCGTTGGTGCGGATTGCCGGGGCGGCTTCGGCGGCGACTGGGGTTTGGTTGCTCGCTGGCTGATTTGCAGCGCTGCTGAAGGCTCCTTCGCGAGCAAGCCCGCTCCCACAGTTGACCGAGTACATCCTTGAAATACGGTCCAGATGTGGGAGGGGGCTTGCCCCCGATAGCGGTAGACCAGACACCACCGAACCCAAGCCTGCTACCATGCGCGCCTACACCCCTGCCGTGACGACGCCAGCCAATGCCCAGCGCTTTCCAACCCTCCTTGAACACCCTGCTAACGCACTTCCACCGCCTGATCGTGCCGCTCTGGCAAGGCCCCGGCTGGAATGCCGACTTGGCATTGCCCTATGAGGCGCTGGACGCCGATCACCAGCCACTGCCCCCGCAACGCTACCGCGCCATGGCCTGCGCCCGGCAGTTGTACCTGTTCGCCAGCCTGATCGGCGAGCCCGATGCGGCGTTTGCCGAAGAACGCGCCGCGGCGTTGTTCCGCTCTCTGCAACGGCACTTCCACGACGCCGAGCACGGCGGCTGGTTCTACAGCATCGACCCGGCCGGCCAGCCGCTGGACAAGCGCAAAGACCTCTACACCCACGCGTTCATCATCTTTGCCTGTGCCCACTACTGGGCCAAGGTGCGCGAACCGCTGGTGGAGTCGGTGCTCAATGCTGCCTTGGAAGTCGTCGCCGAGCGGTTTTCCACCGGCGACGGTCTTTACGAAGCCGTGCTGGAACGCAATTGGTCGTCCCTCCATTCCGGCCCGTTGCAGAATCCCTTGATGCATTTGGCCGAAGGCTTCCTCGCCACCCTCGCCGTGCGTGAAGACACCCAGGTGCAGGCAGCCCTGTTGGCGTTGGCGACGGCCATGCAGCAGCGCTTCATCGACCGCCAGCACGGCGTAATGATGGAAAAACCGCTGGGCGCGGTGGATAACTGGTTCGAGCCGGGGCACCAGTTCGAGTGGTTCTTCTTGCTGGAGTCTTCGGCGGTACTGCGCGGTACGCCGCTGCATGCTTCGCTGACACGGGCCTTCGCCTACGCAGAGCTTAAGGGCGTGGATAACACCAGCGGTGCGGTCAGCGGCATGCTGGCGCTGGACGGCACGATGCGCGACGGCACCCAACGCATCTGGGCCCAGGCCGAGTACCTGCGGGCACTGACCTTACGGCCGAACAGCGAAGCGGTGCTGCAACGCCAATTGCTGGCGCTGCAACAACGCTTCCTGCATGCCAAAGGCTGGCATGAATGCCTGGATGCCCAGGGAGCGGTGAGCCGGTGGGATATGCCTTCCACCACGCCGTATCACTTGGCAACCTGTTACCAGGGCCTTAAGCAATCCATTTGCGATCCCCGGTAAAGCTGATCGTCAGCCAGCGCGCCGCATCCGGCGTGCCAAGCCCTGTGGATATTTCTTCGCGCAGCTCGTCCAGGGTCGCGACGTTATCCACCGGGTAATCCGCCGGCAACACCACATGAATTTCGATAAACCGCGCCCGCCCGTGCTTTTGCACATAGGACACGTAGTCGTCGAAACCATGCTTGGCCTGCGCCGCCTCCATCACTTCACGCACCTTGTCATCCAACTGGTCCGGGGCGATCCCCAGCACCTCGCGCAATGCCGGGCGCAGGATCTTGAACGCCGGCGCCAGCATGCTCAGGGCCAGCAGGATCAGGATCAACGGGTCGACATACACCGCCCACTCGCCATAGCCCTGGGACTTGAGCAACAGCGCCGCCAGGAAGCTGATCAGCAAACCCACCGACAGCATCGCGTCCACCAGCCAACTGATGTTGTCGAACTGGATCAGCGATGATTTCAGCGTGCGATTGCGGTAGCGCACGTAAAAGAAGTAGGCAAACTCGACGACGGTAAACACCGCCGCATAAATGATCACCAGCCCCAACTCGATCTCGCGTCCGCCATTGATAATGCCGAACACACCGTTGAGAAATGCATAGATGGCGATCAGTAGCAGGAAACTGCCTTCGATCAGCAGCACCATCGGCTCCAGGTGCCAATAGCCGAACTGGAAGCGCTCGTTGCTTTTCTTGGCGATCAGCTTGGCTGTGATCAGCATCAACACCTTGATGGCGGTGGCGATCAGCGAGAAAAAGCCGTCGAACAGAATCGATTGGGCGCCGGATACCACACCCGTGACAATCCCGGCGATCGCCACGGCGAACATCAGGATGGTCGATTGTTTGAGCAGTGCCTGCTCACCTCGGTTACTCACATTTCCTCCTGTCAAAACCTTTGTGGTGAGCGGGCTTGCCCCGCGCTGGGCTGCGAAGCAGCCCCATAAGATCGCCGTATTTCTTTCAGGCAGATCTATGTCGCTGGTTTTAGGGCCGCTGCGCAGCCCAGCGCGGGGCAAGCCCGCTCACCACAA